>JAFAGQ010000414.1 GCA_023422555.1 Pseudomonadota bacterium | reverse complement strand
CGCGCAAGCATCATTATGAAGTGCTGATTGTGGATACGGCCGGTCGCCTGGGTGTGGACGAGGCCATGATGCAGGAAATCAGCATGCTGCACGGCGTGATCAAGCCGGTAGAGACGCTGTTTGTGGTGGATGCCATGCAGGGTCAGGATGCGGTCAATGTGGCCAAAGCCTTTGGTGATGCATTGCCATTGACTGGTGTCGTGCTGACCAAGCTGGATGGTGACGCTCGTGGTGGTGCGGCGCTCTCAGTGCGTCACGTAACAGGCAAGCCGTTGAAATTTATCGGGGTGTCCGAGAAACTGGACGGCCTTGAGGTGTTTCATCCCGAGCGTATGGCGCAGCGTGTGCTGGGCATGGGCGACATCGTGTCGCTGGTGGAACAGGCGCAGCGCAATATTGATATCTCTGAAGCGCAGAAACTGGCTTCCAAAATCAAGACGGGCGATCGTTTTGATCTGAATGATTTCCGCGAACAGCTGCAGCAGGTGAAGAAAATGGGCGATATGAGTTCGCTCATGGAAAAATTGCCCGCTCAGTTTGCTCAGGCAGCGGGGCAGATTCAGGGTGGTCAGGCAGAAAAACAATTGCGCCGCACTGAAGGCATTTTGAATTCCATGACCCCGCAGGAGCGCAGCAAGCCCGAGCTGCTGAAAGCCTCACGCAAGCGTCGTATTGCAGCGGGTGCCGGTGTACCTGTTCAGGAAGTGAACAAGCTGCTGAAGCAGTTTGAACAAATGCAGGGCATGATGAAGCAGTTCAAGAAAGGCGGCATGGGCAAAATGATGCGCGCCATGGGCGGCCTGAAAGGTCTGCGTGGCGGCATGGGCGCATTCGGCAATTTCCGGAAGTAAGCTTTTTAGAACAAGAGAAAATTTCGCAAACGAGCTTATTTCGTTTGCGATCTGACATTCCTGATTGTGCAGGAGTGATTGCGCGAATGTCGAATCTGTCGGGGCAATACTGTTATTGTCCCGCCACTTGTCATCGTTTTCGCGTGTTCTAACGCGAAATATTTCATTGCCGATTTCTTCGATTATTTTCAACAATAATTTGATATGCGGCTGGTTATAAAGAGGCCTGAGCGCAATGTTTGCGCGATGCACTTTATGAGTAGCCCTTTATGTCTCTTAGCGAAATAACCGATAGCCCGATCTCTGCCACTCCTGGCTCGGCTGCCGGTCAGCAATCTGCCCCCGGGCCACGTGCGGCACCAGCCGCCGAGGATTCCGCCGTCTATGCCCGTCTCAAACGTTTAAGCCGTGTGCAGCGTCTGCGCCGTGTTCTGTTGGTGCTCTGTGGTCTGATCATTGCCGGTCTCTGTTTCTTCACCGATTCTGCCTGGCGCCCCGAGAGTCTGGCTCATGATCTGATACAGGCCACAGGTCTGATCCTGATTATGACAGGCGCGCTTGGTCGCATCTGGTCGTCCCTGTATCTGAATGGCCGCAAGAATACCGAGCTCATGACTCACGGTCCTTATTCCCTGACGCGTAACCCGCTGTATATGTTTTCGATCGTGGGTGTGACGGGTATGGGTCTGCTTTCTGGAACCCTGTTTACCGGAATCGTCAGCGGCGCGTTGATCTACTTTGTGTTCAACTGGGTGATTGCGCAGGAGGAAGGCACGCTGGAGATGATTTTTGGAGAGCCGTACCGCAATTACAAACGTCATGTCCCGCGTCTGGGTATCACATTGCGTCAGTGGAACAATCCGGATCATCTGGAAATTTCGATGAAGGCTCTTGGCCGTACTGTACGAGAAGCCTTATGTTTTCTGCTGGCAGGTCCGTTTTTTCTGCTGATTAATTATCTGCACAAGGATGGCATTTTGCCGGTGCTGGGTCATTTGTTCTGAATATGGTGAATCTCTGATTATCAGATTGAAGTCGGGAGAAGGGCACGCGCAGAGCAGGTGCAGAACAAGTCCAGAGCCAGTCCAGAGCAGGTGCAGTGCCAGTCCAGAGCAGGTGCAGAACAAGTGAATGGCCACGTAACAATGCATGCCGGATCGTTGTTCGCACTCCTTTGGTGTCTTCCTGATCAAGGATAACAAAGGCTGCAATCAGCCAGCAAAAATAAGCCAGCAAAATAAGCCAGCAAAATAAGCCAGCAAAAAGCCCCGCGGTTTCTACGCCGCAGGGCTTTTTGTTCATGACGCATCGTCAGTTATCAAACGATAAAACGAGCGTCCTGCATCGCGCTTTTCGAAACGCGTTGCTGCTGAGTATTACTTAGGAATACGCAGAACCTGTCCTGGATAGATTTTGTCAGGATGGCTGAGCATAGGACGGTTGGCTTCGAAGATTTTCTGATATTGGTTGGCGTCACCGTACTGGTCTTTGGAGATTTTGGACAGGGTGTCGCCGGATTTGACAGTATAGAAGTTGGATTCTTCTTCTTTGGTGGCTGCAGACAATTGGTTGTCTACTGAAGCCACGCCCTGGGTGTTACCGATTGCGATTGCAATTTTCTCTGCATCGGCCGTGCTGGCAGCATTGCCTTTGACCGTTACTTTGTCACCATCAACGGCGATGTCCAGACCGTCAGCATTCAGGCCGTGTTTGGCCAGTTCTTTTTTGAGATCTTCCGGTGTTGCGGCCTGTGCTTCGCTGCCGCCAAAAACTTTTTCACCGACTTCTTTGATAAAACTGAGAATGCCCA
>JAFAGQ010000389.1 GCA_023422555.1 Pseudomonadota bacterium | reverse complement strand
ACGAAGCTGCTCACCCAGTGTGAGATCAGCGCCTGCCACAATACCTGCACACCCCCAGCGGTTGTCATAGATGCCGCTGGCAAAACATGCGCCTACGCCATTGGCAAATTCGACTTCTCCTAGTGGTGTGAACGGATCGGGACCACTTCTGCGGTACATACTGCGAGATTGGACAAACACCGTGCCCACAACATTGTGGCCGGAGCCGATATCGTCAGCCAGTTCATGCAACATATACCGCGATCCAGGCCGGTCCCATAAATGATGATGTGGATCGATGATGAGCAGTTCCGGCCATAGAATCTCTTCCTGTCGTTTGGCCAGCCAATCCGGACGAAAGGCAATGTGTGGGGAATTCAACGGTTTGTCTTTGTTCATAATGGCGGATGGTAATCACAGGAAGTACTGGAAAGATATCACGTTCGCAATTTATCTTTCCAGAAGGTCAGTATCTACTTTTTAATATAGAAGCTCAGTATTTACTTCTTGATATTGCTTTTGCTGACAACATCAGCCCATTTGGCAAACTCTTTATCCAGAAATTTGCTGAACTCGCTCTGGCTGGAGGCAACAATCTGCGCGCCCAGTGAAGCAAATTTTTCCTTGACCTCTGGTTCGTTCAATACATCATGAAAGGCTTTTTCAAGCTTGTCAGCAATCTCCTGAGGCGTATCTTTTGGCGCGAACACTCCGTTCCATTCGTAAGCTTCATAGCCAGGGAGTCCGCTTTCAGCCACCGTGGGAACATCCGGCAACAATGGATCGCGTTTGGCAGAAGTAATCGTCAGTACTTTGAGCTGCTCATTCTTGACCATGGGGAGCGAGGACGAAATATTCGTAAACATCATATTGACTTGCCCACCGACCGTAGCCATGATGGCAGGACCGCCGCTTTTGAACGGTACGTGCAGCATGTCGATTTTCCAGCCTTGTCTGAACAGCTCGCCTGCCATGAATTGCACGGTTCCGGTACCGCCGGATGCGAATGTCAGGCTGCCTGGTTCTGCCTTGGCCTTTTTGACTACGTCCTCTACGCTATTGAGTTCAGAGCTCTTTGGAACCACCAGGATGTTTGGTGTCACGGATACCATAGTCAAAGGCTTCAGATCCGCTTTAGGATCAAAGTTGAGTTTATTGACTGCCGGATTGATCGCCAATGGCGTGGCATCATAAAGCAGTGTGTATCCATCTCCTTTGGCGCGGGCGACGTAAGATTGGCCAATAATGCCACTTGCGCCGGATTTATTTTCGACCACAACGCTCTGATTCAGTTTTTTGCCCAGATGCTGGGCAATGACCCGCGCCAGTGCATCGGCAGTTCCACCGGGCGCATAAGGTACGACCAGGCTGACAGGCCGATCCGGGTATTCTGCCTGCGCAGCAAAAGGTGCCACGGACGCAAAAAATAGTGCACTAAAAATCATCTTTTTCATAATCTACTCTCCAGTATCAGTTTCGTTAGTTTTTAATATTTGCCTGTTTTATGACATTACCCCACTTGTCATAATCGGCCTTGCGGGTCTTATCCAGGTCGGCAGGCGTTCCGCCAGCCAGGGTAATACCCAGTTTTTCAGCCAACGTCGTCACTGTTGGCGTTTTCAACGTATCTGCAATCGCAGCGTTGATGCTCCGGACGGTGTCGTCAGGTGTCTCTGCAGGAGCAAATACCGCCTGCCACTGCTCGACGACAAAATCGTCGAACCCTTCCTGTTTCATGGTCGGCACATCCGGCAATGCGTCAAGGCGCTCAGCCGATGTGACCGCCAGTGCACGCAAACCGCCGCTCTGTATGTGCGGCAGCGCGGCTGCAATCGGGGCAAACATAAATTGCACTTGTTGTCCCAGCGTATCCTGCAGCGCGGGTGAATCCCCTTTATAAGGTACGTGTACAAAACTGGTACCCGTTTTCATTTGCAACAGTTCACCCTGCATCTGCAAAATCGTTCCGGTTCCTCCAGACGCGTAGGCCAGTTTGCCTGGTTGTGCTTTGGCTGCATCAAGCAATTCCTTTAAGCTCTTGTACGGCTGCTTTGCGCCCACGACAAGCACATGCGGAATGGTTCCGACTGTAATGACGGGTTTGAATGAAGTTATCGGATCATAGGGCAGCGTTTTCATCAGATGCGGTGCAATGGCTTGTGGCCCGATAGATGTGCCAAGCAGCGTCAGGCCATCTGGTGCTGCTCTTGCAACGCGTGCAGCCCCAATCGTGCCTGTCGCACCGGGTCGATTCTCTACGATGACGCGAGTATTGATTTTCTTGTCGAGTTCCTGTGCAATGGCGCGCGCAAGCACATCTGTGCTTCCACCAGGAGGGTAAGGAACCACCCAGGTAACGGGCTTGCCATTGGGCCAGTCTGATGCTGCCTGCGCCGTGCCCATTGAGAGCAATATTGCACTTAGAATAAAAATCCGTCTTGAGATTTTTGTTGTCATAATCGTCCTGTTTCGTTTTGTCTCTTGATTGATTAGTTGGTAAATCCGTACAGCGTTTCCGGATTCGTAACCAGAATCCGGCGTAGCGTTGTTTCATTCCCTGCCCAATGCACGAGGCATTGCATTTGTTTTCCGTCATCCGGCATGGGCTGCACGCCGGCCTGGGCCGTCGCATGTGGCCAGTCGCTTCCCCATACCACGCGATCATCTGCTGCCTCTATGTAACTTCGTGCCAGGCGATCCAGCGCCGGATCAGTTGTGGTTCGTGCCTCGCTCACGATATATCCACCCGAAAGCTTGACCCATGCTTTTCGGTCCTGCAGTAACTTCAGGACCAGCTCATGAGCGGGATGAACAAATGCCTGCGCCGGGCTGATACGTGCAAAATGATCAAAAACCACCGGCACAGGCAAATTCTGAAAAACTGCCGCATGTTGCGCAAGCAGATCTGGCGACATCAGAACCTGAATATGCCAATTCAATTTGCTGATTCTTTCTGCCAACGACACTATGCTGTTGATGCTGCCCACGACGCCCAGCGATAGATTCAGCCGGATGCCGCGCACTCCTGCGGTATTCAATGCCTCAAGTGCAGCATCATTTTCAGTACCGTCGATCACGGCGACGGCGCGGGCGTTGTCGCCCATTATCCGCAGTCCGTCCAGCATGCTTCGGTTATCCGTTCCGTAAGTCGACGGCGTTACCAAAACAGCACGCGTTGTTCCTGTCGCTACCTGAACGTTACGGTACTGATCGATTGACGCATTTGCCGGAAAAAGCTTCGCACCTGCTGCAGCCGGATATCGATCGTCATACACATGAATATGACAGTCGCATGCGTTATTCATGATTGAGTTACGAATGCAGCCGATGACGCCAACACAAGTGTGATACCTGTGAATATTGTTTTCAGTTTCAAAATCGTCTCCGTATTGATTTGCCCTGTATTCTGGCTGTCATCACTTTTCATGTGATTTGCGGCCAGATAGCAAAAAATTCTTCTTGATTAACAGTTGTGGTTAATGATTGTCAAAGTCGATGAATCGCTACGCCAGGCACATCCATTTGAATGTGAAGAATGTCGCCGGCAGTTGAGTCGGTCACATAAAGTGTCTGATTGTTCTTTCCACCGAAAGCCAGGTTTGTCAGTGAGTGACCTGCAGAGCCGCGCAATACCTGCACGGGTTCGGCGCGATGATTTAGTACCCAGACATAGGCAAGACCAGGGTTAGCGACAAGAAGTCGTCCATCTGTATCCATGGCCAATCCGTCCGGGCCACTGGGACCGTAAGAGGTAAAGAACTGACCTGCTTTGGATACGCTGCCATCTGCCTGCACGGGCATGCGCCAGACACAATTTCCTCTGGTTGCTGCAACGAAAAGGAATTTTTCATCCGGACTCAGAACAACGCCGTTAGGGCTGGGTACGTTGGACAGCAGCAGGTCCAATTGCCCATCTATTCTGAGTCGATACACTCGTCCGGTAGGGTCGTGCAGGCCTGTCTGGCCCTGATCCGTAAAGTAAATATCACCTTTCGTGGAAATGGTCAGATCGTTGATGCCCCTGAAGCTTTCGGTATTTCTGCGAGAAAAATAGGGTTTGACTTCTCCACTCAGGGTATCCACTTCCATTAAGCCGTTCTTATAGTCAGTGACGACCAGGCGATTGGCTGAAATAAATTTCATTCCATTGGGCTCACCAT
>JAFAGQ010000388.1 GCA_023422555.1 Pseudomonadota bacterium | reverse complement strand
CGCCTACCCCGCCTACCTCGCCTACCTCGCCTACCTCGCCTACCTCGCCTACCCCGCCTATCCTGCCTATCGGGCCTGCCCCGCCCGAATGCTGCCTGCCTCCTGAATTGTGCCCTGGCTATTTATTTCCATTGAACCGTCCCCATTTCAATAGTTCATCTTTGCAAAAAGCGGATTGATTTGCTCAGTGTCTTCGTGTCATCAACCGCTAATTATGCGACAATATAAACCGCTGTTTATTTATACAGTAAGAAATACCATTATTCATCGTGGCCCATGGCACTCGCCCGGCCCTCGGAGCACTTCATGAGTTCGCAAATCCGGATTTTCGGCGCCAGACAAAACAATCTCAAAAATCTCGACGTCTCTTTCAATACGGGCGAATTCGTGGTCATTACAGGAGTTTCCGGTTCCGGTAAAAGCTCTCTGGCTTTTGATACGCTCTACGCCGAGGGCCAGCGCAAATATGTAGAAACATTCTCACCTTACGCGCGCCAGTTTCTGGACCGCATGGATAAACCGCAGGCCGATCGCATTGAAGGTATCCTGCCTGCGATCGCCATCGATCAGACCAATCCGGTTCGCAATTCCCGTAGTTCGGTCGGTACCATGACCGAAATGAACGATCATATCAAGCTGCTCTTTGCGCGGGCCGCCCGACTGTATTGCCGGCAATGCGCGACCGAAGTCCGCAAGGACAATCCCGATACCATCTATGCGTTTCTGGCCGACACGACGCCAGCCCTGGGCGATCCGCGCCTGATTCTCACTTTCCCAGTCGTTGTACCCGGCAATTACTCAGAAGACGAAGTCCGTCAGTACCTTGAACAACAGGGATACACACGGGTCCATGCCGAAGAAGAGCGCAGCGTGACGGTTGATGCCAAAGCCAAAGGAAAAGGCAAAAGCAAGACCCAGAAAGTGGAAATCACTCGAGTCCTGCATGTCGTACAGGATCGTCTGCGTTTTTCCACGGCAGAAAAGAGCCGCGTCATTGAAGGACTGGAAGCGTGCCTTCGTTACGGTTCGGGCATGTGCACCATTTATGCCGTCGATAATGACAGCAACCCGCTGGAAACCTGGAAGTTCAGCGAGCAGCTGCATTGCGCCAATTGTGATATTACGTATTCCAATCCCCTGCCCAGTACATTTTCGTTCAACTCCCCGCTGGGTGCGTGTGAGACCTGCCGCGGCTTTGGCCGGGCCATGGGCATAGACTTCGGTCTGGTTATTCCTGACGAAACCAAAACACTGCAGGAAGGCGCAGTCAAGCCGTGGCAAACGCCCAGCTATAGCGAATGTCAGACCGAAATGATGCAATACGCCAGGAAAGCGGGAATTCGTACCGATACGCCCTGGAAACAGCTTAATGAGGCCGAGCGTCACTGGGTCCTATATGGCGATCCCGAGTGGAAAGGCGGACCCTCCGCCTGGAAACACCAGTGGTATGGCGTGCAGCGCTTTTTCGACTGGCTGGAAACCAAATCGTACAAAATGCATGTAAGGGTTCTGCTGTCCAAGTATCGCAGCTACACACCCTGCCCCGCCTGCCAGGGCTCGCGTCTGAAACCCGATGCCACGCTCTGGCGCATCGGCGATGCACCGGTAGAAGACAATATCATGGGCAGTTACACCCGGTTCATGCCGGTGCATGCCAAATGGTCCCACGCGCAACTGAACGCCCTGAATGGTCTGAATATCCACGATCTGATGC
Source organism: Pseudomonadota bacterium (assembly GCA_023422555.1). Classification (GTDB taxonomy): domain Bacteria; phylum Pseudomonadota; class Gammaproteobacteria; order Burkholderiales; family Burkholderiaceae_B; genus Advenella. The sequence continues at coordinate 6,060 of JAFAGQ010000388.1, read as the reverse complement.
GATTGCCCATTTCGCAGGTGCGTGAGTTCTTTGCCGGACTGGAACTGTCCGTATTCATGGACAGCGCCATGGAACTGGTCCTCAATGAAATACGCAGCCGGCTGGATTTTCTGTGCAATGTCGGTCTGGGTTATCTGAGCCTGGACCGGCAAAGCCGTACCTTATCTGGCGGAGAAGTACAACGCATCAATTTGACGACTGCGCTGGGCACCTCTCTGGTCAATACATTGTTTGTGCTGGATGAACCGTCCATCGGTCTGCATCCGCGCGATATGCATCGCATCGTACAGGTCCTGCATCGATTGCGCGATGCAGGCAATACGCTGGTCGTGGTGGAACACGATCCGCAAGTCATGATTGCGGCCGACCGGATTCTGGATATCGGGCCAGGGCCCGGTGAACGCGGCGGACAGATTGTTTTTGATGGCACCCCGCAAAAACTTCGCGAAGGCAGTTCGCTGACCGGACGCTATCTGAATGGGCAGTTGCGGGTTGAGGCCCCTCGCCCCATGCCGGTACATAACAACACACCCAGACTGATTATCGAAGGCGTCAGCGCAAACAATCTGCAGAACGTGGATGTATCAATCCCACTGGGACGGCTGGTCTGCCTCACTGGCGTATCCGGTTCAGGAAAATCCACGCTTGTTCAGGATGTACTGTATCCGGCGCTGCTCAAACATTTCGGGCGGCCAACCGAAGCGCCCGGAACGTTCACCCGTCTGCTGGGCGCAGAACAGATTGCCAATGTTGTCATGGTCGATCAAAGCCCTATCGGCAAAACGGCCAGATCGAATCCGGCCAGTTACGTGGGCGCATTTGACGCCATCCGCAAGCTCTTCTCCCAGGCTCCCGTGTCGCGCGAGCGTGGCTATACGGCAGGCACCTTCTCTTTCAACAGTGGCGATGGTCGCTGCCCCACTTGTGGCGGAACGGGTTTTGAACATGTTGAAATGCAGTTTCTCTCCGACGTTTATATCCGCTGCCCCGACTGTGATGGCAAACGCTTCCGTCCTGAAATTCTGGAAGTGCGCGTAGAACATCTGGGCAACAGTGCATCCATCGACGAAGTACTGGATATGACGGTCAGTGAAGCACTGAGTTTCTTCAAAGGCCTGCGCGATGTACAGACTAGTCTGTCTCCTCTTATAGATGTAGGGCTGGAATACCTCAAGCTTGGCCAGCCTGTACCCACGCTGTCTGGTGGCGAAGCGCAGCGTCTCAAGCTCGCCGGCCATCTGGCCGAAGCGGCAAGAAGCGGCATTTCATCGGCGAAAGTTGCCAAAAAAGGCAGCCTGTTCCTGTTCGATGAACCCACCACGGGCCTGCATTTTGATGATGTCTCCCGTCTCATGGGTGCGTTTCGCAAACTGCTTGCGGCCGGCCACTCGCTGCTTGTTATCGAACATAATCTGGATGTCATTCGTGCAGCAGACTGGCTTATCGACCTGGGCCCTGAAGGTGGCGTGGATGGTGGTCTGGTTGTGGCTCAGGGGACGCCGGCCAGCGTTACGCAGGTCACCGCCTCGCATACCGGCACCGCACTGCGCGAATACGAAAGCGACATTATCGTGAGCGCATCCGCTGTGCTACAGGAACCGCACACCGAGTATGCAGGCACCACCGCACTGACCGTGCAACGGGATACGCCGTCCAAAATTGATATTCTGAATGCGAAGGAACATAACCTCAAAGGCATCAACGTCCACATTCCGCATAATACCTTCACGGTCATCACCGGCGTTTCAGGTTCGGGCAAGTCGACGCTGGCTTTTGACATCCTTTTCAACGAAGGACAGCGACGCTATCTTGAATCATTGAACGCCTACGCCCGCGCGGTGGTGCAGCCCGCGGGCAAGCCCGACGTTGACGCTATCTATGGCATACCACCTACCGTTGCCATCGAACAGCGCACCAGTCGCGGTGGTCGCAAGTCCACCGTTGGCACCATGACGGAAACCCATCACTTCCTGCGTCTGCTTTATGTGAAGCTGGGCACCCAGTACTGTCCCGATTGTCAGGTCGCGGTAGAACCGCAATCCCAGGAACAGATTTTTGCGCGCATTATGAGCCAGTGCAAAGGCCGTCATATCGGCGTGCTGGCCCCGCTGGTCACCGCGCGCAAAGGCTACTACACGGACCTCGCCAAATGGGCGGAAGGAAAAGGCTATACGCACTTGCGCGTAGACGGCGATTTCGTTCCGGTCAAACCCTGGCCACGGCTGGATCGCTACAAAGAACACACAATTGAATTGCCGGTGGCAGACCTGGTGATTGGTGCCTCTTCGGAAGCCAAACTCAGGGAAGCACTGCAAAGCGCACTGGAAACCGGTCACGGTACCATGAGTATCATTCTGGACCTGGACCCTTCAGATCCCCTGCAGGCAAGCCAGCTGGAGCAGCAGCATTTCTCTACCAAACGCGCCTGCCCTTCCTGCGGTACGAGTTTCCCCGAACCTGACCCACGTCTGTTCTCCTATAACTCCAAGCACGGCTGGTGCACATCGTGTTTCGGCACGGGTCTGAAACTCAGCGGCTTTGATGAAGAACAAACCGGTGAAGAAGAATACTGGAAGAATCTGTCCGATGAGGAAGAACAGGAACTGCAGGCCTGCCCGACATGTCACGGACAGCGCCTGAATCGCAACGCCCTTGCTGTCAGGTGGAAAGATCGCAGCATCGCGGACCTTGCTGCGTTGCCCGTCAGCGAGGCACATACGTTTTTCGCTGGCCTGGTTCTGAAAGGACGCGATGCCGACATTGCACGCGACATTCTGAATGAAATCCGAAGCCGCCTGGCATTCATGGAAGAAGTGGGTCTGGGCTATCTCGGACTGGACCGCTCCGCCCCCACGTTGTCTGGCGGAGAAGCGCAACGTATCCGACTGGCAGCCCAGCTCGGGTCGAATCTGCAGGGTGTCTGCTACATCCTGGATGAACCCACCATTGGTCTGCATCCGCGGGACAACCGGATCCTGCTCAACGCGCTGTCGAGACTGGAAGGTAACGGCAATACGCTGGTGGTTGTGGAGCACGATGATGACACCATTCGTCGCGCGGAACACATCATCGATATTGGTCCCGGAGCGGGCGTACGCGGCGGCACCGTGGTCGCCCAGGGAACCTATGACGATATTATTGCCAATACACAGTCACTGACGGGACGATATCTGGCGCATCCAATGCAGCACCCACTGCAGCCAGGACAGCCAGCGAACGGGGAAACGGAATTCATCCAGATTCATGGCGCCGATTTGCATAATCTGCAGAATGTTGATGTGCGCATTCCTAAGGGTCGCCTTAGTGTGATTACGGGCGTTTCGGGCTCAGGGAAATCTTCGCTGGCCAGAGACGTGCTGCTGGACAGTCTCAAAGGTGTCGTGGGAGCCAAACATCCCAAGCCCTGGCACGGTTGCAGCGAAATTACGGGCTGGGAAAGTCTGGAACGCGTTCTGGAAGTTGACCAGACACCTATTGGCAAGACACCTCGTTCCTGCCCCGCTACCTATATTGGTTTCTGGGATGACGTACGCAGGCAGTTTGCAGAGACCCGTGACGCCAAAATCCGCGGCTGGAGTTCATCACGTTTCTCATTCAATACGGGCGACGGGCGCTGCCCGATCTGCGAAGGACAGGGTATGCGCACCATTGAAATGAGCTTCCTGCCTGACGTCAAAGTACCTTGCGAAGCCTGCGGGGGTGACCGCTTCAACCCGGACACCCTGGCTATCCGCTTGCGGGAAAAACATGTGGGCGAAGTGCTGAAAATGGAAGTCGATGATGCGATTCCCTATTTCGCCTCCCATCCAAAGGTCAAACGGTCATTGCAGCTGTTGCAGGACGTTGGGCTGGGTTACCTCACGCTGGGACAGCCTTCTCCCACGCTATCCGGCGGCGAAGCCCAGCGGATCAAGCTGGTGTCGGAGCTGGTGAAAGCCCGATTGGATGAAGGCGTCATCAAAACCGGCAGGGCCTCGCGCAGACCGCATACGCTCTACGTGCTGGATGAACCTACTGTGGGTCTGTCCATGGCGGATGTGGAAAAGCTCATTATCGTTCTGCACAGACTTGTACAGGCCGGCAATACCGTGGTGGTCATTGAGCATAACCTGGACATCATGGCGGAAGCCGACTGGATTGTCGACATGGGGCCGGAAGGCGGCAATGGCGGCGGACAGGTCGTGGCCATGGGATCCGTGCAGGATATCATCGCCAAAAAATCCGTTTCACATACGGGCGTGGTATTGGAAGAGTTTCTGAGTCGTACCAACGAAACCGAAACAGCAAGCTGACGATAACTGACCCCGACACTTGAATTGACACTGCCCGGTTCAAACCGGGCCGGGCAGTGTCGATGTCAATGCGGCGGGTTGCCGCGTCGCATCTACTCCCTATTACGAGTCAATGCCAATCAAGGACGGGTCAATGCAAATCAAGACAGGGCAGCGAGCCTGAGCGCGTGCTCGCGCACGTCGGCGGGCCACGCTGCAAGGTGAGACTCCAGCGCAGCCTGGTCGTCAGCAAACAAGGCTCGCGACGCTTCTTCATAACCCGGCAAGTCGCCCCCCATCGCAAGCATGAATTGGTAGGCGCGCTCTTGTGCCTGACGTTTCGCATCGCGATCCGCCAGCCTGACCCGGGCAGATTCCACGAGCTTGCGCAGGGCGACGGAGGCACCGCCAGGCTGCGCTGCCAGCCATTCCCAATGTCTGGGCAAGAGAGTCACCTCGCGCGACACCACGCCCAGCTTCGGACGACCTCGGCGACGTGTCTGCCCGGCTGATTCGGTCTCTTCTTCTTCATCAGCCGTCTGTGCGGATTGAGTAGCAGCGCTATTTTCCAGCGCCTGCAACTGAGCAGGGCTCAATCGCAAATCAAAATCAATGGACCTGCCGGTACCATCATCGAAAATCAGTACGGTGTCTGAGGATGAGGCATGTGCAGTCCGATAAACATCGGCCATCTCGGACAAAGAACCCGAGCCCAGTTTATGGTGGCCCTGGAATACGGTATAGCGGGAGGGATGAGCTGTCACGACAGTCTCCTGAAGTATGAAAACACATTCAGAATATTACCCGGGTATAATATATAATTCAATATTACCCGGATAAAATAACTGCGATTGTCGTTGATTCACGACACAGGCTAGCAGAAAAAGGCCACATTCTTGCTATGGCATCTGGCTTGATTCGCTCCTTCGATGCAACGACAAGCCCATACGCAGCGCAACTCTGTCAGGCCAGAATCCGGCGAATGGCTTCACCTGCTGCTGCCATGCCCATCGCAGCCGTGACCGTCACCGCTGAACCATAACCTGCACACGAGAGTCCCTGCAATATGTCGCCCTCTTCTTCGCTCCAGGCCTGCGGCAGGATTGCCGGTTGGTCAAACCACAGTGTAAATACCCGCATGACGGGTGGTTTGCGCAAGGCCTTGCCGTTTCGATCTGAACCTTTGGGAAAGCCGTGTTGTTTGCGCAATTGCTGGCGAATACGCGCGAGGAGAGCATCATTGTGCGCCATGGAAAGATCGCCCGCCTTCAGGGTCAACGCATCCAGCTTGCCACCCGCCCCGCCGCACATCACGAGCGACACCTTGTGCCGCTGGCAGGCCAGCACCATGGCGATCTTCGCCGGTACCTGATCGGTTGCGTCCACCAAAACACTGACGGGCCTGGCCTGCAGCAAGGCGTCGGCATTTTCCGGTCCGATAAAATCATCCACCACATTGACCCGACAGTCAGGATTGATGCCACCAATCCGGTCTGCCATGGCCTGAATCTTGGCCTGCCCCAGCGTATCCGTTAGTGCGTGAATCTGCCGATTGACGTTGGATTCGGCGATGTGATCAAGGTCAACCAGAGTCAGCTCACCGACACCGGAACGCGCCAGCGCTTCCGCCGTCCACGATCCGACCCCGCCAATGCCCGCAACCATGACGTGTGCCTGTTCAAGTCGCAATGTTGCGCCTTCACCATACAGGCGCTGTAAACCACTGAAACGTCTATGCTTATCTTGAATTGTTGTATCCATTCCAATCAAATCTGGCCTATACTAAACT
>JAFAGQ010000266.1 GCA_023422555.1 Pseudomonadota bacterium | reverse complement strand
TGGAGCATGCTTGCCAAAATTCTGATCCCTGTAGGCATTGTTATTGCAGTTGTCATGCTGGTGCGCCGGATCAAAGGAAAATAAATATCATGGAATTATTTGAACATTTGATGCTTGGATTTTCGGTAGCGTTTACACCAGAGAACCTGTTGTATGCGCTGCTCGGATGTATTCTTGGAACCCTGATTGGCGTGCTGCCTGGTATTGGCCCTGTCCCTACTATCGCCATGCTGCTGCCTCTCACTTATATCCTGCCACCCACGGCCGGACTGATCATGCTTGCCGGTATTTATTACGGCGCCCAGTACGGTGGCTCGACAACTGCGATTCTTGTGGCCTTGCCGGGCGAAACATCGGCGGTGGTGACGGTGCTCGATGGGCACCAGATGGCCAAAAATGGTCGGGCAGGTGCGGCACTGGCTATTGCCGCGCTGGGTTCGTTCTTCGCTGGCTGCTTCGCAACCATTCTGCTGGCTGCCTTTGCGCCGCCACTTGCCGAGGTCGCCTTCAAGTTCGGACCGGCCGAGTATTTCTCGTTAATGGTGCTCGGTCTGGTGGGTGCGGTTGTGCTGGCCTCAGGTTCCCTGCCCAAAGCCATTTGTATGATTCTGCTGGGCCTGCTGCTGGGTATGGTTGGTACCGACGTGAACTCTGGTGTCGCCCGTTTTGACTTCGGCATTCCTGAGCTCCAGGATGGCATTGACTTTGCCGTGGTTGCCATGGGTGTTTTCGGTCTGGCCGAAATCATGAACAATCTGGCACAGAAAGAGAACCGCGTCGATATTACCGACAAGATCGGCAGCCTGTACCCCAATAAGCAGGAATTCAAAGAAGCTGCGCCGGCATGTATTCGTGGCACGCTGCTGGGTTCTGCGCTGGGTATTCTGCCCGGTGGTGGTGCGGTGCTGTCTTCTTTTGCGTCTTACACGCTTGAGAAAAAAATCTCGAAGAATCCGGAACGCTTTGGTCGCGGTCATCCTGCCGGTCTGGCAGGTCCTGAATCGGCCAATAACGCCGCTGCACAGACGTCATTCATCCCGCTGCTGACACTGGGTATTCCTGGTAATGCTGTGATGGCCCTGATGGTTGGCGCCATGACGATTCACAACATCCAGCCTGGTCCTCAGGTCATGAGCAGTCACCCTGAATTGTTCTGGGGCCTGATTGCATCAATGTGGATTGGTAACGTGATGCTGGTGATCCTGAACCTGCCGCTGATCGGCCTGTGGGTCAAGCTGCTGAAAGTGCCTTACCGCGTACTGTTCCCTGCCATCGTGCTGTTTTGTACCGTGGGTGTCTACTCGCTGAACTACAATGTATTCGATATTTACATTATGGCAATCTTCGGTATCATCGGTTATATCTGGAGCAAACTGAAGTGCGAAGGAGCTCCCCTCCTGCTGGGTCTGGTTCTGGGCCCAATGATGGAAGAGAACTTCCGTCGTGCACTGTTGCTGTCCCGCGGTGATTTCACAACGTTCGTGACGCGACCATTGTCTCTGTCCCTGCTGGTTCTGGCTCTGGCGCTCGTGATTCTGGTGGCTCTGCCTTCGATTCGCAAAAAACGCGAAGAAACGTTCGTCGAAGAGGATTGATTGGCAACCCGCTGATCTGTCAGTAACAGCGCTTGCTGTCGACCCGCCCCATGCTCATGGCATGCGGCGGGTTTTTCACGTTTAGGGCATCTTTCAGCAAGATCAAGGAATTTAAACCCGGTTACGTTGAAAATTCGCTAACATGTCGCTCTGCCGGTAGCCGGGATACCCGGAAACGGCATGTTAGGTAATTGTGATTGTTTTTTGACCCCTAATTTCCCGCGAGCCAGCCCCGTGCCTGGCTTTTGTTATTCACACCCCTGTTATTGAACTGGGAACGTTTAGCCTCTGAACCCGCTGCGGGAAATGAAGTTTTTTGGAATAATTTATGTCTTTGCAGCACATATTCTCGGGCATCGCCCGCGGAAATCTGGTCCGTCAGATCATTATCGGTCTGATTCTCGGTATTCTTTTCGGATATTTCTTTCCTCAGGCTGCCCAATCAAGTGACATTATCGGTACCTTCTTCACCGGCGCGCTCAAAGCCGTGGCGCCGGTTCTGGTTTTTGTACTGGTCATGGCTGCCATCGCCCAGCACCAATCGGGTACCGAAGTCTATATCAAACCGATTCTCTTTCTTTACGTTCTGGGTACTTTTTCAGCAGCCCTGGTCGCGGTGCTTGCCAGCTTTGCCTTCCCGACCACATTAACGCTGGTAAGCAGCCAGGTGACGCAATCTGCACCCTCGGGTATTGCCGAAGTGCTGCGTGCGCTGGTTCTGAACCTGATCGACAATCCCGTCAACGCCCTGTTGAATGCCAATTACATCGGTATTCTGTGCTGGGCCATTCTGCTCGGGATTGCCTTGCGTCATACCGGCGCCAATACAAAGACATTGCTGAGCGATGCTGCCGATGCCGTCACCAATGTTGTTCGCTGGGTAATCCGCCTGGCGCCTCTGGGTATTTTCAGTCTGATTGCCGTCACGGTCGCCACTACTGGTCTACAGGAATTGCTGGCTTACGGCCGTCTGCTGCTGGTTCTGGTCGGTTGCATGCTGTTTGTTGCACTGGTTGTCAATCCGCTGATTGTCTTTGCCAAGATTCGCCGCAATCCCTATCCTCTGGTATTTCAGTGCCTGGCCGAAAGTGGCGTAACAGCTTTCTTCACCCGCAGTTCTGCAGCCAATATCCCCGTCAATCTGCTGTTATGCAAAAAACTGGGACTGCATGAAGACACCTACTCTGTATCCATTCCATTGGGTGCCACGATCAATATGGCGGGCGCTGCGGTTACCATTTCGGTGCTGACACTGGCTGCGGTCCATACGCTGAATATCACGGTTGACATACCCACCGCGCTTTTGCTGAGTCTGCTTGCCACTATTGGTGCTTGCGGTGCATCGGGCGTTCCCGGCGGCTCGCTTCTGCTGATCCCCATGGCATGCAGCCTGTTTGGCATCAGCAATGATCTGTCTGCACAGGTCATCACAGTTGGCTTTATTATCAGTGTGATACAGGATTCTGCCGAAACCGCACTCAACTCTTCAACGGATGTGCTGTTTACTGCTGCAGCCGACAAGGCGATGCAATCACCGGCCGCAACCAGAAGTGACGCCGCTATTTAGTCACTCAGTCCAGGCCCCGATGATCTCACCGGGCGTCATTGATTAATGCAATACGGCCTGTCGGAAATCTGACAGGCCGTTTTTTTGTATGAAGATCAGGTGGTGGGCTTGCGGTCAAGCCTGGCGCCGCAATCGCTACTCCAGCTCAATCTGCACATCGTCCCGTTCTGCCGCCACGGCGCGAAAAATATCCAGCAGCCCTTCGTAATACAGCTCACCCAGCTCCACCGCGCTGCGTGCATGGCCTTGCCAGATAATGCGATAAGGCCCTTTGACATCGTTGCTCAGACTGTCGTAGAGCGCATCAAGATTGCGACCGAAATATTGCGGCAAATGCAGGGCAACCTGCAACTGATCATAGACGTCATCAATACTGTGGATATGCGTGAGCTCGCAGGTTTTGACGGCAGGCGCAGAAAGCCGCACCGTTCTCATTCTCCTGCGCTTGAAAGTTCTCATTGACATGCGGGCACCTTGTGAAAAGTCTCATAATGATCGACGGTCACATACTGCTGTCCGGACTGGCCGAAAATCAGGCGTTTGGCGTTGCGCTTTTTCCCCCGGTAATCCAGATCCGCTTCCTTCCATTGTCCGTTAGGCAGTCGACGTTCATAGTTTCCAAAGTGATCACCGCCAATCGATTTTCCGCGCAGCGCCGGAAAGTCTGAGAAATATCTGCCGGGCGACCAGCCAGCCTCGCGAGCCTGACGTTTGGTCACAAACGTGGAAGGTAACTGATGACGCGCAGCAAGCGAGCGCAAAATATCTGACAACTGTGCCGTATCAATCTGTCCGCCCAGCTTCTGCTTGTTGAAACTGTCCAGTACGACTTCACAGCGATCCTGACCTCGTTGCAGCGCGCCGGACGAACCGGAAGGCGCAGATGCGGGTTGAGCCCAGCCCATTGCATAGGCTGGCGCACAAATGGCAAGAATAATTGCTGAAACTGACCGACGCATATTTCATCCGCGAAAGTGTTTTCGGTGCAGAGAGTGTAGCCGATTGCGTTGACAGAATGACGAAAATCTGACAGACGAATGGATACATTTTGATCAAACCCAAATTCCTTAACCGCGATGCTGCAATTTGGTTTAATGTTGCGTCTGTAATTCCACGAGCATTGTGTCTTGCCGTAACAAAGATCTTCATGACGAATCCATCTGCCCCGCAACCTGAAAATCACGGTTCTGCGCCCGAACCCGGCCCGCACATCATGTTTCAGCGTCGTTTCGCCCCCTACTTCTGGACTCAGGTCTCGGGTGCGGCGAATGACAATCTGTTCAAATTCGCCGTGACCATCATGCTCACCTATCATCTTTCGGTCAGCTGGCTGCCACCGGAAATGGCAGGTGTGGTCATCAACGGCATGTTCATTATTCCCTTCCTGCTTCTTTCCGCAGTCAGTGGACAGATGTCGGATAAATTTGAAAAGGCGCGTTTCATGCGCTGGATCAAGACCGCAGAGATCGGCATCATGGCGCTGGCCGCTATCGGCCTGATCTATCAGCAGGTATTCATCCTGCTTCTCTGTGTCCTGCTGATGGGAGTACATTCAACGGTATTCGGCCCCGTCAAATTTGCCTACCTGCCTCAGGTTTACCAGGGTACAGCCCTGGTCAGCGGCAATGGCTGGGTAGAAATGGGTACGTTTGTTGCGATCCTGCTGGGCAATATGGTGGGCGGCTTCATGGCGGGCATTGAAGGCATCGGATACCACTATGTCGCTGTCTCCTGTATCGCCATTGCTCTGGCCGGCCGGCTGTTTTCAGCACTGGTTCCCCCCACAAGTACCTCCTCTCCGGATTTGCAGCTGGACTGGAATCCCATTGGTGGCACGATAGAAAATCTGAAATATGCCTTCCACGATCTGCATGTGTTCAAAAGTATTCTGCTGATCAGCTGGATGTGGTTCTTTGGTGCTGTCTATCTGGCAATTTTCCCTGTTTTCGCCAAGGAAATTCTGCGCGGCGACGAACAGGTGGCGACGTTGCTGCTTGGGGTCTTTTCGATAGGCGTCGGATTTGGTTCGGTTCTTTGCGGCTGGATCGGAAAAAAAGGCCTGAATGTTCTGAAACTGGTACCGATAGGCGCTGCCGGGATGACGATATTTTCCATTGGTCTGTATTTTTCCACCGACGACCTCAATTCCAGCCATCTGCTCAGTCTGCATGAATTTGTGACCATGGCTTCCAACTGGAAGCTGATCGCCGGCCTTTTTCTGCTCAGCATGTCGGCCGGGCTGTACAGTGTCCCGCTAT
>JAFAGQ010000393.1 GCA_023422555.1 Pseudomonadota bacterium | reverse complement strand
ACTTTTTCCGTCGTCGACTGATCCTGCAGTAATGAAGCGCAGCAGTCCGTTTGTATTCACATTTGTCATCGTCATTGATCCTGATGATTCAGAAGTAGCCTTCTTTCTTGCGTTTTTCCATTGAAGCCTCGCTCACCTGGTCATCCATTCGCGTTGCCCCTCTTTCGGTGATTTCTGCAACCGCAGTCTCACGAATGATATCTGCCGGCGTTGCCGCAACACTGGCCACCGGGCATGTGCAACTGATGTCGCCAACGGTACGAAAACGCACGCTGACCAATTCGCTCTTTTCATTGTCCTGCACGGGTGTCAGCGGCGTGACGGGCACCAGCAATGACTTGCGTCTGACGATCTCACGTTCATGCGCGTAATAGATTTCAGGCAGGGCCAGGTTTTCCTGTTCGATGTATTGCCAGACATCCAGTTCAGTCCAGTTCGATATTGGAAAGACCCGAATCTGTTCTCCCGGGTGAATTCTGGCGTTATAGATTTCCCACAACTCGGGGCGCTGCGCTTTGGGGTCCCACTGACCGAACTCATCACGAAAGGAAAAGATCCGCTCCTTGGCGCGGGCCTTCTCTTCATCGCGACGTGCGCCCCCCATCAGGGTATCAAAGCCATGCTCGGCAATGGTTTCAAGCAGCGTGACCGCCTGCGCGGCATTGCGCGAATCGGTTTCCTTACGCAGACGTACTGTTCCCTTTTTAATGGAATCTTCCACATGACCGACAACCAGACGAAGGTTTTCGGCGGCAACCAATGCATCCCGAAAGCGAATGACTTCCGGAAAGTTGTGACCGGTATCGATATGAACCAGAGGAAATGGCAAGGTCGAAGGCCGGTTACCCAGCCGAAACGCCTTGCGCGCAAGATGCAGCAGAACAACCGAATCCTTGCCGCCGGAAAACAGCAAGGCGGGCGAACGGCTTTGTGCGTACACTTCCCGGATAATATAAATGGATTCGGCTTCAAGCCTTTTCAGATGGGCAGTATGCAACTGCGCGTCGTGATGATTGATCGAACCGGATAGCGTATCCATAATGAATAATATTTCCTGATAATTTGTTTAATGCAGTACCAAAAAATGACCTGCGTTCAATTGTGAACGTGCAGACCACATTCCCTGTTATTCTGGTTCTCCCACCACCAGCGGCCCGCGCGCGGATCTTCTCCTGCACGAACCGCCTTGGTACAGGGATCGCAGCCTATGCTTGGGTAACCTTCGTAATGCAGCGCGTTGACCGGTACACTGAACTGCTCGACATACGCCCAGATTTCCTGTTCAGTCCAGTCAAACAGCGGATTGTATTTTTCGATACCGCGTGCAGAGTCATGTTCGGCAAGAGCCAGATCTGTGCGCGTAACAGACTGTTCTCGGCGCTGCCCGGTGATCCAGGCATCAGCCTCGCTCAGCGCGGCAGCCAGTGGCACGACCTTTCGTATGTGGCAACAGGCTTTGCGTGCCTCAAGGCTTTCATAGAATCCATTCAGACCATATTGGGCGATGAAATCCTGCACCAGGGCATCATCGGGTCTGTAAATTTCAAGCCGGGCACCGTAGCGCCCCTCAATGTCATCAAGCAGTGCCAGCGTTTCAGCCGGTAGTCTGCCGGTTTCCAGAGTAAAGATATCGATGTTTTCAGAGACTGCCTTGTCGTTATCCCTCAATATCACGTCTGTGATAACCATGTCTTCCGCGGACAGACTTGATGCAAGCCGCACGCGCCGATGGTCCCTGGCTATTGCGCGCAGGCGTTCACGCAGCTGTGCGCTCTTTGCATTGAGCGCTGCCTGATCCGGTTTGCGTGAAGGCGGCGACCAGAGTATTGGCCGTTCAAAGATTGAAGCGGTTCCGGTTTCGCCTGAGGTAACAGCCATATTTCGTTCATCCATGACGCAGCCGGTGGCCCATCAATGGCCACGCGACTTCAGTAAAAGGTCATCTTATCGGCTGGCCGGCGGATTCAGAACGAATAAATTTGTCTTTATTTATAGATCACGGATATAAACAATCCCGCTTATTATTGATAACGGTTGTAAGCCATTGGCAGTCATGATTATTTCAATTGTAATTAGGGTGCAAACGCCTGATGGTTATATTTCACATTGCCATGACGATATGCGCGTCAGGAATAAAACCTGATCCTCATTGCGATGCGTCCTGCAAAATCAGGCTTGCCCCTTTTTCGGCGATCAGCATGGTGGGCGCATTGGTATTGCCGGAAGTAATGACAGGCATGACCGAAGCATCGATGACACGCAGCCTGTTGATGCCGTGAACGCGCAGGCGCGAATCGACCACAGCCTGCTCATCGTTACCCATTTTGCATGTACCCACCGGGTGGAAGATCGTAGTTCCTATATTGCTGGCAGCACGAATCAGATCTTCATCGGTCTTGGCAAGCGGTCCGGGCCGGAACTCCTGAGGGTCATACTTCTCGAGCGCAGCCTGTTCTGCAATGCGCCGTGTAAGGCGAATGCTTTCCAGCGCGACCTGCACATCGTCATCGGTACTCAGGTAATTACACAGAATGTGGGGTTTATCTTCCAGAGAGGGTGACACGATGGAAACCGTACCGCGACTGGTGGGTCGCACATTACATACCGAAGCGGTAAAGGCAGGAAAAGGATGCAGGCCATCACCAAACTTCTCCAATGACAGTGGCTGTACGTGATATTCCACGTTGGCGCGTGTCTGCCTTGGCGATGATTTTGCAAATATGCCCAGTTGCGATGGTGCCATGGTGAGAGGCCCCTTTTTCAGGAATGCATATTGCAGTCCCATTATCGCCTTTGCCAGCGGCGAGCGCATCATGGTATTGAGCGTCCGCGCTTTTTCTACCTTATAGATCATGCGCAGTTGCAAATGATCCTGAAGATTGCGCCCTACACCTGGCAAATGATGTACCAGCGGAATGCCAAGCGAGTTCATCAGATCTCCCGAGCCGATACCGGATCGCTGCAGAATCTGGACAGAACCGATAGCGCCGGCACTGAGTACAATTTCCCGCTTTGCGTTGGCATGAAAGAAATGATTGTTATGGCGAAAGCGCAAACCGCGCGCATTGCGGTCCTGAAAATTGATGCGGTCAATCACTGCATTTGTGATAATGGTCAGATTTTCACGTTCTTTTACCGGATTGAGAAACGCGGTGGAGGCACTGAATCGCACTCCTTTTTTCTGCGTCACCTGGAAATACGAAGAACCCTCATTGTTACCACAATTGAAATCTTCGATCTTTGGGATGCCGGCCTGCTCGGCAGCACTTCTGAACGCATCCAGAATATCCCAATGCAGTCTTTGCTTTTCTACACGCAATTCACCGCTGGCACCATGAAATGCTGACTCACCCTGATAATGGTTTTCGAATTTTTTAAACAGAGGCAGAATGTCATTCCACCCCCAGCCTTCATTGCCCGACGCCTGCCAGCCGTCATAATCTTCCTGCTGGCCTCGCATGTAAATCATGCCATTGATGGCTGAACTGCCGCCAAGGACGCGACCACGAGGATAGGCAATGCTGCGTCCGTTAAGACCGGCGTCGGCGTGAGTTGTGAAACACCAATCGGTATTCGGGTTACCAATACAGTAAAGGTATCCGACGGGAATATGCAGCCAGCGCCATTTGTCATCACCGCCTGCTTCCAGCAGCAATACCCGGCAGCCCGGGTCGGCAGAAAGCCGATTGGCCAGCAGACAACCTGCAGAACCGGCGCCTGCAATAATATAGTCGAACTCCCCGTATAGCGTTGTTGTCTCTGCCATGCTCCACTCTGCTTTTTTTGTTATTTTCTTTCTGCTGATGATTCTGTTCGCTGATGCGACTTCCATCTGATTATTGAAAAAATCCGCTATTCTGACAACGCGTATTTCTACCTATTCCAATGCAGTTGGCACAGAATATAGTAAATATCGTAACTGACATCACCTGATCAGGGTGAAGTATCTGGCTCCACGTATTCCGGTGATCGTCGCCGGAATTGCAGAGCCAAATCAACGAAGACGAATCAATGGATTGAAATCAACGAAGCCAATTCAAGGAAGTCACATCAAGGAAGCTATATCCAGAGAGCAGGATCAGACCTGATTGCGAATTTCGCCCTTGTCAAATGCATTAATGTTATCAACCAGCTGGTCGGCCAGCGCCTGTATGGCCTGGCGACTTGCCCAGGCCACATGCGGGGTCAGGATAAAGTCTGGCCTGTTCATCAGTCGCATGAACGGGTGTGTATCCGGCATGGGTTCCTGCGTGACCACATCAAAGCCCGCACCGCCAATACGGTTGTTTTCAAGGGCGTCTGCCAGTGCCGCTTCATCGACCAGCCCGCCACGCGCCGTATTGATCAGGATGGCAGTTTTTTTCATGCGAGAGAGTTCGTCTTTGCCAATCATATTGCGGGTTTCCGGCGTAAGTGGCAAATGCAGGCTAAGAATATCTGCCTTTTCAATCACCGTATCGAACGGCGTATGACCCTCTTTCACGTCGGACTGTCCTTTTCGACCGGCGAACATGACGTTCATGCCCAGCGCCTGTGCTCTTTGGGCGACAGCGCTGCCCAATGCGCCTGAGCCAAAAATACCGATGGTGCTGTCCGCCAGATCACTGATTGGAAAATCAAAGTAGCAGAACTGCCCGCTTTGCGCCCAGCGCCCTTGCGCGACAGAACGGTGGTAGGGAACAAGGCTGCGCCGCAGGGCGAAGATGAGCGCCAGGGTATGTTCAGGAACCGTATTGACCGCATAATTACGGATATTGGTGACCACAACTCCCTGCTGACGGCAGGCATCGACATCCACGATATTGGTACCGGTTGCAGCCACCGCAACCAGTTTCAGCTCTTTGGCCTGCGCCACGTCTTCAGCCGAGACAGGTACCTTGTTGGTGATCACGATATGAGCATCGCGAATGCGTTCGCTGACTTCGCTGGCCGCGGTCTGATCGTAACTCTGGATTTCCTGCGGAAAATCGAATGCCTTCAGTTCTATGAATTCAGGTAATGTGGCGCGGTCAAGAAAGACAATACGTGAGGGGGAAGGCATAAGTTTTCCTGTGCAGATAAAAACAAGACTATACCATTGACCTCCATTGGCTAAAATACGTAAAAGCCGACTATGCAGTTTCGTTTCCGATATGTCTACTGACCCACGTTCTCTTCGCCAGGCGGCTCTCGATGCCCTGAGTGAGACCGACCCATGCGCAAAAATCACGGCGGTGCAGGCGCTGCAGCCCACATTGCCCATTTCTCCTGACGCGTCATTGCGACCTGCCACACCCCTGCCGGGACGGCCGCAAAAGCCCGAGCTGGTCGATCCGCGCAAGGTATCGGTGCGTTCTGCGCATACGCCCCAGGGTAAAGCGGCGCTTATGCATTCCATTGCACATATCGAATTTAATGCCATCAATCTGGCACTGGACATTATCTGGCGGTTTCCCGGGATGCCCGATGATTTCTACCGGGACTGGGCACAGGTAGCCAGGGAAGAAGCCTACCACTTCTCACTGGTACGCGGCCATCTGGCCGCCAGTGGCTACCAGTACGGAGATTTCCCGGCTCATAACGGACTGTGGGATATGGCAGAAAAAACCCGCGATGATATTCTGGCCCGCCTGGCTCTGGTGCCACGAACCCTGGAGGCACGCGGTCTGGATGTATCCCCTGCCATACAGAACCGGCTGCGCGATGCCAACGACAGCCGGGGCGTTGAAATCCTGGACATTATCCTGCGGGATGAAATAGGCCATGTCCAGATCGGGAACCGCTGGTATCTGTACTGCTGCGAACAACAAAACCGTGATCCGGTTCAAACCTACGCGTCCCTGATTGAAACCTATCGTGTCGCCAAACCCCGCGGCCCCTTCAATGTAGAGGCCAGAATGGCAGCCGGATTCACTCAGGCCGATATTGACTGGCTGAATTCCTTATAATCAGAGTAACAGCGAGCATTCCCCTGCTTGGATAGGGAATGGCAGTCGTACGACTCTACATTCAAATTAACGGAAAGATTATGGAAGTTCTGGTTCTGGGTGCCGGCATCATCGGGCTGACCTCTGCGTACTACCTAAACAAGGAAGGGTTTGACGTCACGGTGATCGAGCGTAACAGCGACGTGGCACTGGAAACCAGTTTTGCCAATGGCGCCCAGCTGTCATACAGCTATGTTGCCCCGTTGGCCGGCCCCGGCGTCATGAGTCATGTACCCAAATGGCTGCTGGACCGTAACTCTCCGCTGCGATTTCGCCCAAGTCTGGATCCCGCGACACTGTGCTGGAACCTGCGGTTCGTCAAAGCGTGCAACGAGACGCAAAGCAATCTGACCACCCGCGAACTGCTTGCCCTTTCCTTTCTGAGTCGTGATCTGTACCATGAAATCATGCAACAGGAGGCAATTGCCTTCGATCACAAAAAAGCAGGCAAGCTGATTGTTCATCGCAGCAAAGAGTCGTTCGATCACGCGGTGGAACAGCTTGATTTTCAGCGGTCACTGGGCTGTGTACAACAGGCGCTCTCGGTTGACGAGTGTCTGGCGCTGGAGCCTGCACTGCAGCGTGTCAGGGATCATCTGAGTGGCGGCATCTATACAGAAAGCGAAGAAAGCGGTGATTGCTATCAGTTTTCAGTCGCATTGAAAAAAATTCTGCAACAGCGCGGGGTCAATTTCCGTTTCAATACCACGGTCAGCCGTCTGGTTGCTGGTGCAGGCAACAAGGTCAGCGTACATACGGCTCAGGGCGAAGATCTGACGCCTGATCATATTGTGGTCGCGCTCGCCTGCGACAGTACTGCCCTGCTCAAGCCGCTCGGAATCTCCGTACCCGTCAGCCCTCTCAAGGGGTATAGCCTGACATTGCCTATCCAGAATGCCACGGGTGCACCGGTCGTGAGCGTGACCGATTACGAACGCAAAGTGGTCTACGCAAGACTGGGCGAACGCCTTCGGGTAGCCGGCATGGCAGATATGGTGGGACTGAATCGCCGAATTGATGCTTCGCGTATCGAGGCCCTCAAACAGGAGGCGCGCAACCTCTTTCCCGGCGCCGGAGACTACAATCTGGCTACGCTCTGGACGGGCCTACGACCCGCCACGCCTAAGGGCAAGCCGATTATTGACGCAACACGCTACGGCAATTTGTGGCTGAACATCGGCCAGGGCGCGCTGGGATTTACGCTGGCCACAGGCTCGGCACAGGTCATGAGCAGCCTGATCAGTGGCCGCAGCCTGCCTTTCGGTGAAAACGTGTTCTCACTCGCTCAGTCGTGATTTGCCTTTCTCACGACCGAAACGTAGTGAAGTATTCAGGCGCAGTCGCGCGCGTTAACGCCTTGTTTTTATGAGAATATATCCCTATCTGAGATAGGGAAACACAACTTTGCTCACCGAGGCCACTGCCATGCTACAGAAAGTACTTCTGCCCATCATCGTTTTTATTATTGTCCTGATCGGCCTGACATTCGGCGAAGGCGTGTTTACAGCACTGGCCGTCTGGCTGCACGATATCACAGGGCTGGTGATCTACAACTTCTCGGATCTCTATTACACCGTGTCAGGATACGTTTCTGCGCATCCTGTCAAAATCCTGGTTGCCCTCGTTGTCACTGTCATCGTCTGCCTGTGGATCTATAAAAACAAGGACGAAGAACTTACCCGACAGGCCAGTTCGCGAAAAATCGCTATTTTTCTGGCGATCTTCCTGGGCTGGCTGGGCGCGCATCGCTTCTATAACGGTCAGATCGGGATGGGTCTGCTGTATCTGATCATCAGCTTTATCTGGCTGCCACTCACGGTCTTTCTGAGTCTGATTGATGCGGTAAGATATATCTTTATGAACGACGACGAATACCGCCTGCGGATACAGTCGTCATAACAGCGACCCGGCTCTTTCAGGCGGCGCGTGATATTCGCTACCGAAGGCGTACTTTGACTCGGTGTAGGTAGCGAAATAAGCCCTCTGTATTTATGCCGCCGCGAGGAGCCCCAGTGAACCTGAACGATCTCACCATTGCCACCGATGACCTTGACACCGCAAGTTTGCTGAAAAACTGGCGATGGCTAATCACCTCAGAAGTCGAACTTCTGCTGGTGACCAAAACCGGAGACTGTTTTCTGCTGGATGCGCAGACGGGACGAATTCTGTTCCTGGACACCACAGACGGCGAACTCGAACAGATCGCCGCAGATTTTGAGCAATTTCGCACCGTCCTGGGCGATCCTGAATTTATCTCCGATTACTTCTCTCTCGCCTTGCTTGCTCCTGTCATCGAAGAGCCGGTTCCGAAAAAAGCGGTCTTTGCCCTGCCTACACCGCCAGTGCTCGGCGGTTCGCCGGAAACCGATGACCTGTCGCTGGTTGATATTTATGATTATTTCGACCGCATGGGAACATTGTGGGAACAGCTTGACCAGATTGAACTGCCCGAAGACGATATGAATGGCGAATCGGACGAGGCAGATTCCGAAAACGGTTCAGAAAATGGCTCCGGAAAAAAATGACAGATGAAAAATGCCGGAGCAAAATGGCAGATGAAAAACACCGGATGATAATGACAAATGGAATTTAAGCCGGTGTCGCGATAGCTCTCGGTTCCTTGAAAGCTATCGGTTCCGTGATATCGCGCGGGATCACCTGCCCACACTTGCCGCTCTCTGATTACAGATCATTGCCGTGCCGGCACAGAAACACCTGTCACCGGGATCTCGTTCTCAGAACAACATATTCCATTTGCGATCAGACCATACCAGCACGGCGGAAACCAGCGCACTGGCAAACATCACCATGACGAATAATGCAGTGCCCTGCTCCATCCATCCGGCATTGACCAGAATATTGATAAAGAACACATGCGTCAGGTAAATGGCCGTTGAAAGCTTGGACAGAAAGTCTGTATTGAGCCTTGCGGATCGGCTGTGAAAGAAAAGAAATATCAGCGGACAAAGAATCAGCAGTGATAAATACATATCCACGCCGTCTTTGAGCGGATGCATAAAATAATAGGCCGTGCTTTCCAGAATCAGCAAGATGGCCGCGCCAAGAATGACCAGCAGCAGTTGCGGATCATGTCTAGGCGCCTTATGCAGCTTGTGTTTCGCAATCAGATACCCAATGGAAAACAGCGGAAAGCCGAAGAACAGGAAGTTTCTGAAAATCCAGCCGGAACTGAACAGATACCCGGCAACGCCATCTGACGGCGGCATGTACAGGCTGATCGACTGAATGACATAACCAATAACGTACAGAACCACACCCGTTGTCAGAATCTGCTTATCACTTCTTTGGCGCAGCAGATACAGTACGGCTCCTGCGCCTAGCGTGCCGACCAGGTACCACAGATGGTGATAGCCGAAGACAAATTTTTCCAGCAGACCGATCTGGTCCCGGGTTGCGGCGATATGCTCGGGCCAGTAAAACGGGATGTAGATGAGCATCCACAATGCATACAGGGCACCAAGCCTTCTGGCCCAGCCCCAGAATGGCCGATTCTTTGCAACCAGCGGATAGAAATAAAAGCCGTTGATGATAAAGAAAACAGGAACCGCGATCCGCAGCAGGCCATTGACGAACAGATAATTCAGGTATTCGGCCGTTTCGGTAAACAGCGACGCATGCAAGGCCACCACCATCATCGCCAATGCTATTTTCAGGCCATCTGTTCCCGCATTACGCTGCATGTATCATCCTTTATGTAAAGAGATATTGTAACGGCAGCGCCGGGCTCATTGATGAATGTTGCCTACCAATTGATTTGGAATGTTACTGAATCAGCAGCCGCAGCGCTGATACCACCGTTCAGCTTTGGGCAAAGTAAATGAGCCCGCGCAGGATAAGACCAATAAATACAACGCCTGATGCAAATCCAATCACAAACGTAATCAGGCGTATCGCGATTTTCCCTGGTTTATTCATGGCTGTGATGTCTCGGGTTTGAAATACTGGTCGGTCGACCACTCCAGATAGCCGCAATTGAGCATAGGAAAATGTCGGGTTACTCGTTTCCCATTTCTTTTGGTATAGACGATGAAACCTGAATTAGATTCTTCTACCAGTTCCACACTATCGTAAACAACCCGACCGCCCTCGCTGAACAGACCCGGCCTGTTTGCATCCTTCAAAATAAAATCGATGGACTCCTGCTTTGTGAGCTCAGGACACGGCCCCCAGTACTTGACGATTGGGTATACAAAGAGGACAAACAAGACAAAGCCCAGAGACACCACAGCCCCGGCAACAAAGCCCCAAGTAAACGTTTTCATGGCTTATCGATCTGACGGCAAAAGAAGTCGGCAACATGGACACCAGCAAGTCACTGATTCGATTGGAGAATCACCAGTGTCAGAAGCCTATTCTACAGTCGGGCATAGTGCCAAACAATTTGACAGATCAAATTTCTCAGCAAGAAGAGTAAGCCGTGTTCCGTACTTCGATCACTCTCTTCCAGTCGCCTCTGGCGGTCTGTTCGGTCTGTTTAAGTTTCAGGCGCCTGGGAACATTCTAGTATTGTCATCTCGTTGGCGTGATCCGCCACCACTGCCTCCGAATCCGCCAGGCGGCGGTCCCGGAGGCGGTCCGGGAGGTGGTCCATTGCGCGACCCGGATGGCATCGGCTGGGGCCCCTGTGGTTTCTGACCCGGCTTGTTGCCTGACGCATCCGGCCCCGGCGGTCTGCCCGGTTCACCACCTGGGCCAATGCCATTCATGCCTTGATTCTGTTCCGTCCATTCTGCCTCAGGATCAACTCCCACAACCAGGGCTGCAATATAGTGATCCTTTTGCTCCCGGATGGAACAGTAGGATCCCTCTCCGGCCTGAGCCGCAATTCCATCGATACTGTTGACCGTATCACGCTCTTCACTCCGCTTATATTCGGGAGATTTCAGATAGATGTACTCACTCAGTGCATCGGGAAAAAATATCTGGCTGGTCAGGACCGTCTTGTCATCAAGGAAAATTTTGTAATGGATATGCGTTGTGCGACCACGATACCAGCCGGGATAGATGGTATCGAAGGTCGCAATGCCATTTGCATCTGTCAGCTGCGTGCCGCGCAGAAAAGTCTGACCCGTCGTATCATTGTTGCGCTGCGCGCCCATATTGGCATAGCCCGAATAGTCTCCATGTGCGTCGCAGTGCCAGATATCGACTCTGGCTGAGGCAACCGGCCTGCAGTCAGCCGTGACCACCTGAATTTGCATACGAAGTGGAATGCCTTTTTTGTCTTCCCTTATATCCTGTCTTACCAGCTTAGGGTCGATGTAGTACGGCCCTTCGGTTGTCTCTGGCATGACTGCGCAGACATTGGAGGAAATCAGACCCATGGTCGCAGCGACCAGAGTCAGATCAGCGCTTCCCCTGGATTCGGCGAAGGAATTGCCTGCGGCCATCAAAGGAAGGGCCGCAGGAGCCGCAATCAAGGCCCGGAAAATGTCGCGACGTGACGATACAGTTCCGGACGATATTTTCTTATTCATTTATCTGGATCACACCTGATATTCAATGATGCGAAGTATAGCTTGCAGGATTTCCAGGGATTTCATCTGGCAACCAACTGAAATCTGTACCAATGAATGTTGTCGTAGTGCCTAAACTCACCGCAAGCGCGTCCACAACCTCGCGGAACGCCGTTTGTATAGTTTATGGATAGTGGCAATCAGAAAATCCTGCCCGGCCTTGTTCAGACTCAGACTTGCCAGGTTCCCAGCTACACCGTTTGCCTCTCCAGCCTGGTATCTGAACAAAGAAATATTTCAAGGCGCCAAATTACATTCACCTGATGTCTCATCCCGCACTGAAAGGAAAAGAAGTGGCTCGTCGTGTAAAACATCCGGTGGCTATGTTGCGGTGGACTGGCCCATTTCATATTTGGGTGCTGCCCAGCCTTCCATGATAATGTTGACGCAAACCGCCGACTTGCTCTCAACTGCCGTCTGCAATGCTGTCGAAATACCCTCTGGCTGCTCCACCAGCAGCCCCCGGGCGCCGAGTGATTCTGCCGTCTGATCGTAGCGAACGCGTTCGCTCAAGGTGCAACCATACAGACGCTCCGGTCCATAGTCGCGCATTTGAATCATATACTCCGCGTTCCACCGGGAATCATTGCCAACCACGGCGGTAAATGCTGCTCCCTCTCTGGCCGCTGTCTCAAATTCCATGCAGTGAAAACCTACGGTCCCATCTCCCATCAGGGCAACGATGGTCGCATCGGGCCTGGCGATTGCCGCTGCGATCGCATAGCACAGCCCGCCGCCAATTGCGCCGGACATACCGTTGATGATTCGAGTCGGTGCCTGACAGAAACCTTGCGCCCATTGGCCAAATTCGCCACCATCACAGATTAAAATGGGGTCCTTAGCCTGATCCAGCACGGTCTGGACCTGTCTGCAGATTATTGTGGGATCAGCCAATTGTGAATCGCTTCGCGACTGCTCTGCTCCGGCCAGCTGACGGTTATCCAGCGCCTGCCGGACATGCGCAACCCAGGCGTCGCGATTTACAGCGGAAGTTTGCCTTATCAATTGCTCTAGCGCCGCATCGGCATCTGCCTGAAACCCGTTGTAAAGCCGCTCGCCCAGCAATCTGTCCGCGCGCGCCAGCATCGCTTCATCGGGGTCCACAACAATGATATCGGCACTCGGATTCATATCTGCACCGCGCCCGAAATTCAGACTGAAGTCCAGTGCCTTGCCCATCATAAGGATGAGATCGGCTTCCTTCAGAAGCTGCTGCATATTGC
>JAFAGQ010000386.1 GCA_023422555.1 Pseudomonadota bacterium | reverse complement strand
AATTGACCTTCGGATTGGTGGGTGCTACAGGGGTCGAACCTGTGACCTACGCCTTGTAAGGGCGCCGCTCTACCAACTGAGCTAAGCACCCGTCGATCAACTAAGCATTAAATTATAGAGACAGATTTCCCTTGTGGCAAGTATTTTTTCATGCCGCATGTTCTTTTTTGTGGAAAAGCGACACCACTGCAACAATCAGGCAGCCCAGCACCAGTCCGGTCAGCAAGTGTGCAAGCAAAGTAAGAATGCCTGCGCTCATCCCTTCTGCAGGCAGGATCGACTCGAGCCAGTGCTCTGCACCTGGAATGCCATGCAGGATGATGCTGCCTCCCACCAGAAACATCGCGATTGTACCTACGATCGACAACAATTTCATCAGCCAGGGAGCCAGCCAGAGAATGCCGCGTCCGATAGCCTTAGAGGCCGCTCCTGCGCGTTCTGACAGATACAGACCCAGATCATCCAGTTTCACGATGCAGGCCACCAGACCATAGACAAACGCCGTAATCAGCACCGCCACGACCGACAGAATAATCACCTGCGTCATAATGGGCTCTTTCGAAACCACCCCCAGCGCAATAACGATGATCTCTGCGGACAGAATAAAATCTGTTCTGACTGCCCCGCTGATTTTTGACTTTTCATCCATCGGCGCCTGTTTCCTTGCGGCTTTTTTGTCCTTATGGAAGAACGCTTCGATGACTTTTTCAGCTCCTTCGAAGGAAAGAAAAGCGCCACCGAGCATCAGCAACGGCGTAATAAGCCAGGGGATGAAATAACTGATGAGAAGTGCGGCGGGCACCAGAATGACCTTGTTGAGCAAAGATCCTTTGGCGACCGCCCAGACCACAGGCAGTTCTCTGTCGGCTTTGACGCCAGTAACCTGCTGCGCATTGAGCGCCAGGTCGTCACCCAGCACACCAGACGTTTTTTTCATTGCGGTCTTGCCAAGTACAGCCACATCATCAACGGTCGCCGCAGACCCTTTGATTGCGGTTTTGCTCATGAGCGCAATATCGTCCAGAACACTGGCAATATCGTCAAGCAACATCAACAGGCTACCTGCCGCCATTTTTATTCCCCTTTTTATTTGAATTCGATCTGGGCGTGCCCGGACTTGCGCCTGAGCAGGCCTCAACAAAAAACCGACCGCTTTTTACAAGGGGTCGGTTTTTTGTTGGCAAGGCGTCGGTCTGTCTACTCAAAGCAGCGCAGACTGACGATTGTCTGCACTTAGTTTACTGCGTCTTTCAGTGCTTTACCTGGACGGAACTTAGGCACTTTGGCTTTTTTGATTTTGATGGCTTCGCCAGTGCGTGGGTTACGGCCGGTACGAGCAGCGCGGGTAGAAACGGCAAAAGTACCGAAACCTACCAGAGTCACAGTGCCGCCTTTTTTCAGCTGTTGTTTAACAGCAGCGATAACGGCGTCAAGAGAGCGACCAGCAGCAGCTTTAGAGATATCTGCCTTGGTAGCAATGTATTCAACGAGTTCTGTTTTGTTCATTCAGACAACCCCAAGTTAAAAATTATGATGGTTAATTCATCCGGAATATAATCGCCTCTAAATCAATGCCTGTCAAGAAAAAAACCGAGCAACAGCCGCATATTCATTAGGTTTTTGACAATATTCAATTAATTCTGCGATATTGTCTTTTTTTTCATACACCCCGGACAGGTCCGCAAATCGCAGACATTGCCCGGAATTTCTCTCACGGACATCATTTGGAACAACGCTCAAGCGCCTGAGCAAAATCATCGATCAGGTCCTGCTCATCTTCAATGCCCACAGAGATCCGCAGCAGGTTATCTCCAATTCCCATTTCTGCCCGCCGCTCGGGACCCATTTCATAATAAATGGTATGCGCCACCGGAAGCGAAAGTGTTCTTGAATCCCCCAGATGCGTAGCCAGTATAACAACGTTCAGCGAATTGAGAAAATCAAAGCAATCCATTCCATTGATCAGCTCTACGCCCAATAGCGCACCATAATGGCCTTTGAAGAGTTTTTTGGCCAGCGCATGCTGAGGATGATCGGGCAGACCGGGGTATCGAACGCTCGCAATACCAGGATGAGACTGCAGAAACGTTGCCAGTGCCAGCGCATTCGAACACGACTGCGTCATGCGCAAGCTCAGTGTTTCCGCGCCTGCGGCGATCTTGTGGGCCGCTTCGGAAGACAGAGTTCCGCCCATATCGCGCAACCCTTTCTTTTTGATTTGCAGCAGCCCCCATCCATCGGGATTGCCCTTTTTATAATCATTGTAAATATTTGGAAATTCGGACCAGTCGTAAAGGCCGGTGTTGGTGACAGAGCCACCCAGCGCATTGCCGTGACCACAAATGTATTTGGACAAAGAATTCATGACCAGTGAAGCATGAATGTCCCGCCCCTTGAGCAAAAACGGTGAGGTCAGCGTATTGTCCACAACATAAGGCAGTTTGTGTTCGCGACACAGCAGGCCGATATTCTCCAGATCTGCAATCTGCGTGCCAGGATTGGCAATGGTTTCAACAAAAACCATACGGGTTTCGGGACGAATGGCAGCTTTCACACTCTGAACATCGGTCGGATCCACAAACGTGATATCCACGCCAAACTGTCCCAGCGTTCCGAGCAGACTATTGGTATTGCCAAAGATGAAACTGCTGGAAATCAGGTGATCACCTTTGCGCAGCAGCGTAAAAAATATCGCACTCAGGGCGGCCATGCCGGTGGCAAAAGCGACGGTACCCTTGCCCTGTTCCAGCAAGGTGATCTTGTTCTCCAGCGCAGCCGTGGTAGGCGTTCCCTGGCGAGAATAGGTATACCCGGCCTTTCCCTGAAATACCGCCGCCAGCTCACGGGCGTCGTCATACGCATATTCTGTTGAAACGTGAATGGGCTTGTGAATGGCACCGTGCTCAATACGATCACGCCTGTCGGCATGCAAAATGGTCGTGGTCAGCTGTTGTTCTTTCATCTGCGATCTCTGAAAATCAAATTACTCTCTTTGCCCTAAGGACTTTACTTTCTTTGCCTGACGGTCTCGAATAAACAAACCGCACTGGCGACACTTACATTCAGGCTTTCCACCGCGCCAAGCATGGGAATTCGCACCAGCTGGTCGCAGGTCTCACGGGTCAGACGCCTGAGTCCCTCACCCTCTGCGCCCATAACCCAGGCAATGGGTCGCTTCGCATCAACCGCGTGCATATCGCTATCCGCTTCATCATCGGTGCCAATCAGCCAGATATCGCGCTCTTTCAGCGCACGCATGGTTCTGGCCAGATTCGTCACCATAATGTACGGGACGGTGTCAGCCGCTCCGCAGGCAACGCGCTGAACCGTGGCATTCAGCCCCACTGCCCTGTCCTTCGGTGCGATGACAGCATGCACACCAGCAGCATCTGCCGTACGCAGGCACGCCCCCAGATTATGCGGATCAGTCACGCCATCCAGAATAAGCAGGTGTGCAGGCTCTGTGATGATATCGAGCACATCGTCCACCGTCACGGCAAGCTGTTTGGCATCTGCCATAGCGATGACACCCTGATGCCTGACGCCCTTGGCCAGTCCTTCCAGACGGTCTGGCGACACCGGAACGACCTTGATCTCTGCTTTTTTGGCCTGATCGACCAGGCTTTGCATGCGCTTATCGTTGCGCGACGCTTCAATATAGATTTCCCGAATGGAATCGGGTGCGTGACGGATTCGCGCGGTCACGGCATGAAACCCGGCCAGTAATTGACGGCTAGACATAATGATTTCCTGAATTGAATACGATCAGGCGCCCGGGCAGGTGCAAACTGCATTGCCTGTGACGGACGCCCAGTCCCTTGCGCTTAGCGCCGGCGAGACGATTTCTTGCCCTTGGGGGCGGAAGCCTTCTTTCCTGCCTTTTTGGCAGCTGCGCGACGCTCCAGCGCCTGCTGTCCCCGGCTCTTGACGCCTGCCGGCTTGGGTTTTGCAGCCCGTTTCGGCTGGCGTGGCGGCGAGTCCTGACGCATGGCCTCTTTTCGCAGCGAATCATACGTGATCCCTTTGACCAACGCAAATTCAATACGACGTGCTTCCAGATCCACACGCGTGACCTGCACCTGAACACTATCGGTCAGGCGGTATTTTTTACCGGTACGCTCCCCTCGCAGCTCGTTCAGGCTTTCATTGAACTGGAAATAATCCGTTCCAAGTTCTGACACGTGAACCAGCCCCTCGACATAAAGCGTGTCCAGCGTTACAAACAGTCCGAAGGACGTCACTCCAGTGACTTTACCACTGAACACTTCGCCTACATGTTCGCGCACGAACCAGCATTTGAGCCAGGCTTCCACATCGCGCGAGGCATCATCGGCACGTCTTTCATAGGCAGACAGCACAACACCCAGTTTCTCCCACAAGGCGTGTTCATGCTGCTGACGGGATTCGCCTTCGACCCGTGGCACGCCTGCGGCTTCCGGCACGTAGGCACGTTTTGCCAGGATCGATTTGATGACACGATGCGTCAGCAGATCCGGGTAGCGCCGAATCGGCGAGGTGAAATGGGTATAGCTGGGATAAGCGAGGCCGAAATGGCCGGCATCGTCGGGACTGTAAATGGCCTGCTGCATGGATCGCAGGGCCATGGTCTGGATGATCTGAAAATCGGGCCTGGCACGTGCAGCATCAAGCAATGCCGCGTAATCTTTGCCGCTGGGTTCATCGCCCCCTTGCAGAGACAGTCCCAGGGTACGCAAATACTCACGCAGATTCGCCAGTTTTTCCGGCGTGGGGCCCTCGTGAACGCGGTACAGGCCATGACGCTTGTTGGCCTTGATAAATTCAGCGGCGCATGTGTTTGCCGCCAGCATGCACTCTTCAATCAGTTTGTGCGCGTCATTGCGGACATGTGGAACGATCTGTTCAATCTTGCCCAGATCATTGCTGATGATTTTTGTTTCAATGGTATCAAAGTCCATGGCACCGCGCTTTTTGCGGGTGCTGTCCAGTAGCTGGTAAAGCGTGTACAGGTCCTGGATATG
Organism: Pseudomonadota bacterium; assembly: GCA_023422555.1. Taxonomy (GTDB): domain Bacteria; phylum Pseudomonadota; class Gammaproteobacteria; order Burkholderiales; family Burkholderiaceae_B; genus Advenella. The sequence goes on along the minus strand of JAFAGQ010000386.1, from coordinate 1,283 downwards.
CGGCAGCACATGCTTTAGTGCCCGTGCCGTAGGTCCGTCAATCTGCTGCAATGCCGTCCAGATCTGTGTGTACGTGGTCCGTTCATGAGAATGGATGACCGCGTTATAGAACTGATACGCCGCCACGGTACCTGCCTTGGCACCTGTGGCCGGGATCACCATATCACAGACCAGCACAAGGCGATCTACCTGAGGATTGAGCGAACACAGCCCGTTGGACAGTTTCTCGGGCAGCATTGGAATCACGCGCCGCGGGAAATATACGCTGGTGCCGCGTGCCAGAGCGTCGGTATCCAGCGCATCTTCCGGCTGCACATAATGACTCACGTCAGCAATCGCGACCAGCAGACGCCAGCCTTTACGCCGTCGCTGTTCCGTGCCCAGATTGACCGGTTCGCAATAGACGGCATCATCAAAATCACGTGCGTCCTCTCCGTCAATGGTAATGAACGGCACATCACGCAGATCTACGCGATGATTGAGATCACGCTGTCTTACCGTTTCGGGAAGCGCGTCAGCCTGAGCCAGCGCGGCTTCAGAGAAGCCCACCGGAACATCAAATTTGCGTACCGCAATCTCGATTTCCATGCCGGGATCGTCGATCTCACCCAGCACTTCGATAATTCGGCCCAGCGGCTGAGTATGTCGCGTCGGCTGCTGCACTATTTCTACCGTGACCACCTGACCATGCTGGGCGCCGCCCAGGTCAGACGCCGGTACCAGCACATCATGCTTGATTCGCTGGTCTTCAGGTGCGACCACGTATATGCCCTGCTCCTGCAACAGGCGTCCTACCAGACGATTGGTACTGCGCTCGAGCACCTCGACAATCGTCCCTTCCAGCTTGCCACGATACTCGCCCGTAGGCTTGACCTGGACACGATCGCCGTGCAGCACCTTGAGCATTTCCCGCGGAGACAGGAACAGATCCGGTCCCCCATCCTCTGGAATCAGGAAACCGAACCCATCGCGATGCCCCTGCACGCGGCCGATGACGTAATCTTTGGGTTTTGCTGTGACCTGCCAGCCCTCGGCGACATTCTCAAGCTGACCGTCCCGCTGCATGGCGCCAAGGCGCTTTTCCAGCCCGTCGACTCCAGCCTGACGCGTCAGATTGAAATGGTTGATGAGTTGCTGCAGCGGTTTGGGCGACTGGGAACCGCGTAAGAGATTCAGTATATTTTCGCGGGAGGGAACGTCCGGATCATAATCCTGTCCGTGTTCGGGCAGCGGCAGCGATGACTGCTGAGGATGTCCTGATTTTTTTCTCGTTGCCATGCGTA
>JAFAGQ010000086.1 GCA_023422555.1 Pseudomonadota bacterium | reverse complement strand
ACGCTGCGTCCATTGTAGATTTTCTGCAGTCCGATGGCTTTTAGCTGTCCCAGGCCATCAATGGTGTTGGTCTGAAGACTGGAGCTGGAAGAAGTATTCATGCGTCAATTCTGTGTTGCTTTGCCCGCTGCCTGTGGTGCCGTGCCCTTGCCTTGGCTGGCTGACGACTCGCTGGGCATGGGTTTGTTGTTGTAGAGTCTGCGGCATTCTGCAACCGCCTGATCTGTTTTGGAGCGCGGCTGGGCAATGGATCGTACGCGTCCGGGCTGACCTGCCGAGGCCGGACCGCCAGCGGCGGAATAGGTATTGGTCTGGTTGTTGAATGTGACCACTTCCCCGTTGACGGTATCAAAGGGTTTGCCGCAAATAAATCGCGTTACCGTGGCGTGGCCGATCATTTTGACCGTATTGAGTTTGCCGTCATATTCACCCCGGTCTCCCTGAGCCTCGACGACTTCGTAGGTTTCAGGGCGTTCCTGGCGAATGTGGACAAAGGGAGATTTGCTGACCGTAGCAACACCATACTGGAATCCCTGGGCATCTTCGCGCAGATTCAGTTTGTCTGCAGTCAGTTTCATCAGGCCGCGGGTCAGGATTACATTCCCGGTGAAGACACTGGTTTTATTCGCATCGTCATAACTTAAGGTGTCGGACAGAACCTGGGTATCGGGTTCCTCGGTTTTGGGTGGCGTCGCAGATTTTGCCGGTGCCTGCGCCATTGCAGCCGGCACAGCCAGCATGCCGCAAAGGCACAGCGCGAGGGTCGTGATTCTGAGTGATGACGCATTCATTGCGGGGAGTTTCCTTGCTTGTTGGGGATGATGGTGCGACGGCGGTTGCTGTCCTGTCCCGAAATGGAGACGTCGGAAGAAGAATAAACGTCCAGTTTTCTGGTTTTGTTGTTATACATCATTCCGTTGCCGTTCATACGCGAACTGCCGTTGATGACGAGCGCCGGTTTATCAGTCGTAATGATATCTTCATTAGGATAGATGATCAATTCATCACTGGTAACGTCCAGTGCCTTGTCTTCGCCATAAGGGAAACGATGCAGATGCGCATTGCCCTGCATCAGAATTTTGTTGCCACCGTCCAGAACCGTGGCCGTGTCGGCGGTACCCACCGTCCGTGGAGAGTCCGGGCGCTGACCGGTAGCGGTGGCATTGAAAAGCTTGTAGCTGTCGTTGTAAGGGAAGTGCTGCATGCGCGTGCCTTCCAGCCGGTTGACCGGCACACCATTGGCATCGGAGCTGAGCATGACAAATTTTTCTGACCAGGAGTCCGGCTCCTGTGTTTTGCGGGCCGGCGGATCCACGTCAATTGCCCGTTGCGCATAATCAGCCGCCCACCAGGTGGAGATCACCAGTGCGACAAGCATGAACAGCGCAATCAGGGCGGGAAAGCGTTCTTTCATGGCATTACTGAATAACGTTACCGCTGATACGGCCCGGCGTGAAAAAACCGGCAAGTGCACCCTGGGCAGACAGAATCACATCGGCGCATTCGCGCACGGCGCCACTGCCTCCGGCAAGACTGGTAACCCAGTGAGCTGCCTGCTGTACGTAAAGAGGGGCGTTAGGCACGCTGATGGAAAAGCCGCATTTTTGCATGGCCGGCATATCAATTACGTCATCGCCCATGAATGCGATGTTTTCAAAACCCAGACCCAGATCGGCCGCCAGGCGACTGAGAACATCAACCTTGTCCCGGACGTTCTGAAAGACATCGGCCAGGCCCAGATCGGCAGCGCGGCGCGAGAGAATATCGCCTTCTCTGCCGGTGATGAGTACAACACGTACGCCGGCCTGTTGCAGCATTTTCAGACCGTGTCCGTCCAGCGCACAAAAACGCTTCATCAGCTCACCCTGTTCGCCGTACCAGAGGCTGCCGTCGGTCAGAATGCCATCAACGTCAAAGGCGATGAGTTTGACCTGGGCTGCCAGTTCGCGCACAGGCTGACTGATTTTGGACAGGATCAGCGCTTCGGCCGGATGAGGAGTGGTAATAGGTTTCATACGTCAGATTACTTTGGCATCCATCAGATCGTGCATATGCAGTGCGCCGACCAGCTTCTGCTCCGGGTTGACCACCAGCATGGTGGAAAGTTTCTGTTGTTCCATGACGGCCGCGGCTTCTGCCGCCAGCGCATCGGGACCGATAGTGCGCGGGTGAGGTGTCATGACCTGACCTGCCATAAGTGGGCGGATATCGCCTTTTTGCATGATAAGGCGTCGCAGATCGCCATCGGTAAAAATACCCACGGGACGCATGGCTTCATCGGCAATGACCGTCATGCCCATGCGTTTGCCGGTCATTTCTTCCAGCACTTTCTGTATGGGCGTTTCCATTCCCACGATGGGCAGCTCTGCGCCCTGACGCATGACATCGCGTACGTGCGTCAGCAGACGTCGGCCCAGCGCGCCACCGGGGTGCGAACGCGCAAAATCGGACGTACCGAAACCGCGCGCTTCCAGGCAGGCAATGGCAAGGGCATCGCCAAGCGCCAGTGTGACTGTCGTACTGGAGGTAGGTGCCAGATTCAGCGGGCAGGCTTCGCGCTTGACGCTGACATTCAGAAAGACATCCGAGAGCCTGGCCAGTTCCGAATAGCGGTTGCCACAAATGCCGATAATCTTGCAGCCCAGACGCCGTGCAATGGGCAGAATGGTGGCCAGTTCCGGCGAGGAACCGGAATAGGAAATGGCGATGATGATATCGTCACCGGTAATCATGCCCAGATCGCCGTGCGCGGCTTCGGCGGCATGGACGAAATAGCTGGGTGAGCCGGTAGAGGCGAAGGTTGCCGAAATTTTTCGGGCGATGTGTCCTGACTTACCAATGCCGGTAACGGCGATGCGGCCGTTGCTTGCAAGAAGCAGGGCGACAGCCTGCGCAAACGGCTTGTCCAGACGCGCGTCCAGACTTTGCAGTTCATCAATCTCGGTCTGCAATGTGCGATGCGCGGAAGCCAGGGCATCGGCAGAAGTAAAAGGCGTATCGTTGAGCATCTGCCGATTTTAATCGTAACAGCCAGACAGGATGGCTATTTTGCACCCTCGCCGCAAAAAGCGGTGGGCACAACTGCACGCCGGATATTGGCAGTGTAATGGAAAAGGAAAATGAAGGCGCGTGCGACAACTTTTGTCATGCGGGCGCTTTATAATCCCTGTTTACCCGTCATCCCGCCTTTTGCGGCCCGGTATATGCAGTGACACCAGGCGAGAATCATGCCTGTCGCGATCCCATACTGCGGGCAGCGTGGGGTATATGGCTGCGGCGTGCAAATCCATTTCAATCCTTTACTCTTTATCATGACTGACCAAATTCCTTCCCCTGTTCTGAGTACGCCGTTAACGTCTGTTGCGACCCGAGTCATGTTGCTGGGATCCGGAGAGCTGGGCAAAGAGGTCACCATCGCATTGCAGCGCTTTGGTGTGGAAGTCATTGCCGTGGACCGGTACGAAAATGCACCGGCCCATCAGGTTGCGCATCGCGCCCATGTCGTGGATATGACAGACAAGGAGGCCCTGCGTCGCGTTATTGAAGCAGAAAAGCCGCAGGTCATTGTGCCGGAGATCGAAGCCATTGCCACCGACCTGCTGGTGGAATTGGAAGCGCAGGGCACGGTTCGGGTGACCCCAACCGCCCGCGCTGCCCGCCTGACAATGGATCGCGAAGGCATTCGCCGACTTGCCGCCGAAACGCTGGGTCTGCCGACGTCTCCCTATCGGTTTGTGGATAGCCAGGCCGAACTGCAACAGGCGATCGACGAACAGATCGGCTACCCCTGTGTGGTCAAACCGGTCATGTCTTCCTCCGGAAAAGGTCAGTCACTCATACGCAATCCTGAAGACGTTGCACGGGCCTGGCAATATTCACAGGAGGGTGGCCGCGTTGGCAAAGGCCGGATTATTGTCGAAGGCTTTGTGCAGTTTGACTATGAGATTACGCTGCTGACCGTGAGATCACGCGATGCGGCCAGCGGCAAGGTAGTGACGCAGTTCTGTGAACCCATAGGTCATCGCCAGGAGTCTGGCGATTATGTGGAAAGCTGGCAGCCTCAGCCCATGTCTGCTGCAGCACTGGAACGCGCCCGCCAGATCAGTCTTGCCGTGACAGATGCGCTGGGCGGACTGGGCGTGTTTGGCGTCGAGCTCTTTGTTGCAGGTGATGACGTCTGGTTCTCCGAAGTCAGTCCGCGCCCGCATGATACGGGCATGGTCACCATGATTACGCAATGGCAGAGTGAGTTTGATCTGCACGCGCGTGCCTTGCTGGGACTGCCGGTGAATACGGCGCTACGGGCAACCGGCGCCAGCAGCGTGATTTATGGCGGGGTAGAGGCGGGGGCGATCAGTTTCAGCCACGTGGCCGAAGCGCTGGCCGAGCCCGACACTGATGTACGTCTTTTTGGCAAGCCGCAGTCTTTTACCCGACGTCGCATGGGCGTGGCGCTGGCGGCGGCCGATACCATTGATCGGGCGCGCGAGAAAGCGTTGCGTGTGTCATCCACCATCAGGGTGACGGCTGCCGATTGAGGTCAGGACAGCAGATCCCCGGTCTGCGTAACCCTGAATCGGCTATAGTGTCGTAGTTTGATTTCACTGTCACAGGAGCTTCTGACATCATGAGCATGATAGACCCGCACCAAGTGGTGATGAACGCCATCCGCAGC
>JAFAGQ010000074.1 GCA_023422555.1 Pseudomonadota bacterium | reverse complement strand
ACATGCTGGGTCCTGCCTTGCTTGTTGCGCCTGTGCTGCAGCCCGGATCTTCTGTGAACGTCTATCTGCCCGAAGGCGATGCCTGGTGGGATCTGAACCTGAATCAGCGCTATGAGGGCGGTCAGGTGATCAAGGTGGAATGCGAACTTGATTCTGTACCCGTCTTTGGTCGTGAAGGCCATATGCTGTGCCTGGGGCCTGTTATCCACCACATGGGTGAATTCAATTCTGCGCGTATTCTGGATGAAGTCTGGATGTTCGGCATGCCACTGCACAATCCTGTGGTTATGCGCAACAAGATTCGTGTCATGCAGATGCAGGGCTCAAGCTATATCAAAGGGCTGGAAGGGCTTAAAATCCTGCAGTCCGACGGTCTCGAAGTCAAACGGCGCGGGGCAGAAGTACGGATTTCGCGCGAACGTTAATCAGGCGTGTGCGCTTGCGACAGCGGAAAAAATTCAAATTTCTTTGTCGCAAATATGCACACTTGCTTGACACAGAGTTCGGATTCCTTCATAATCTTTTTCTTTCCCGGGCTGGTAGCTCAGTCGGTAGAGCAGTGGACTTTTAATCCATTGGTCGCGAGTTCGAGTCTCGCCCAGCCCACCAGGAAAACTCTTGTAGAAAGAATAATTCAGCCGCCTCGTTCAGGGCGGCTTTTTTATTGCCTGCGATTGAACTGATATTGCTAAAGCTATTGCCACGTATGAGCCGAATGTCGGGGACATTTAAAGAATCGATAAATGGCTTTATTTGTACACGGATAGATGGGCAGCGCAGCTACGATTGCAATCGTAGATTTACATTTTTCATAGGTACAACATAAAAGGTCGGTCGTATGAAAAAAGTCAACAGAGCAATAAGTGAATTTGACGCCGCTGAATATTTGAAAACGCAGGACGATATGATTGAATATCTGAGCGCGGCAATGGAAGACGGCGATGAAGAGATGTTTCTCGCAGCTCTGCGAGATGTAGCAAAGGCAAAAGAGAAGGTTCAAATCGCGTAGACTTCCTGCTTGGAATGTAGCGAGCAGGATTGGGACTGGGGCAACAATGTCGGGTGCGTCTGGCAAACTTCCTATGCGACTCCAAACCACCTATGCGATTGCGCGCTGTGCGATGCGTTCTGCTTTGCGGCTCAGCGCGACATCCCGTACCGGTTTGCCGGCAACGACATCTACCTTTCGTCCTGAGCGCAGTGTTAGTGAGAGCGCGCCCTTCGTTACAACCTCGTCTTTAATAATATTACATATGTAATACCGTGCAAGCATATGAACGGACAATTGCGTGTGTTCAATATTTAATGTTTATGAATTAAACCGTCGAAGTTATCAATGGCTTTCGGGTAGTAGATGTTTTTCTTCGATCAAAGTAATACGCCGGCGAGCGAGGCGAAAGCGAGCCCGTCGAGACTCGCATGCAGAACGAAATCCCAACGGTATAAATTGACGTTTTGCTGAATGCACTATGGTGGATGCTGCGGTTTTGCGGGTAATACAATTGAAATGGCGCATTGCGCATTCACAGCGAATTTGCAGCGGTAAAATGCCGAATGTTTATCAGCATCTGGGAAGGAAAGACTCATGGCAGACAGCAGTTTCAGTTTACGCAGTATTGCCATTCCTGCCTATGGTCCTGCGATGCTTTTCGGTTTTGCCAATGGGTCGGTTCTTCCTGTCATTGCGCTTAGCGCGCGGGACCTCGGTGCAACGCCGGCGCTTGCCGGACTGATCATTGCGCTCATCGGCCTGGGTTCTCTGGTCACAAATATTCCTGCTGCAATGGTCACTTCGCGTGTAGGTGAGCGACTGGCATTGCTGGGCGCTGCGTGCCTGACCATTATTGCGTTGCTGCTCTGTATCTTTGCGCGCCATGTGTCCCTGCTTGCTGTTGCCGCTTTGCTGATTGGTGTCTCGACATCGGTCTTTTTCCTGGCTCGACAAACGTACATGATTGAGGCTGTGCCATATTACATGCGTGCCCGGGCACTATCGATCCTGGGCGGCGTCAATCGTATTGGCATGTTCGCCGGCCCGTTCGTGGGCGCCGGCGCGATGCACTACATGGGTCTTAGCGGTGCATACTGGGTCGGCATTGTTGCGCTGCTGGTGTCGCTGTTGCTGACTTACCATTTGCCTGACCTCACGGTAGAAACCAATACACAGGATGAGCTCTCTGCAGTGCAGCCGAAGATGCTGCAAATTGCCCGAACGCATGCGGGCGTCTTTCTGTCGCTGGGTCTTGCTGTGATGATGATCAGTGCAATGCGCGCTGCACGACAGATTGTGATTCCGCTGTGGGCCGATTATATTGGCCTGAGTCCGGCTGCCACATCTGTGATATTCGGTGTTTCTTCGGCCGTAGATATGCTGGTCTTTTATCCTGCAGGAAAAATCATGGATGAGTGGGGCCGATTGTGGGTCGCCTTACCATGTACGCTGATCATGGGTATTTCACTTGTGACGATGCCACTCACGACGAATATTTTCACGTTTGTCGCTGTAGCCATGCTGATGGGACTGGGAAATGGTTTTGGTTCCGGTATCAATATGACGCTGGGTGCTGATGCCTCTCCCAGGCATGGGCGCACGGAATTTCTGGGTCTGTGGCGTCTGATCAGCGACATCGGCAACAGTGCCGGTCCGTTTCTGCTATCAGGCATGACAGCACTGGTTTCTTTGGGTGCGGGCATTGCGCTGACAGGCGGATTTGGATTTCTGTCTGCCGCCATTTTCTGGCGTTATCTGCCACATACACGTGGCAAAAAAGTCGGCGAAAAATAAATTCATTTTTCAACCGACCCATCTCAATTCATGACGGATTTGCATCCAGTTATGAACAAATGAAACATCGATATCACAATGGTGATTCTGGTGTTAGCCTTTTCTTTCACACTGTATTTTTTGGAGAATGCAATGAAATTAAAGACGCTGCTTTTCACCGGAATTCTGGGTCTGGGTACACTGTCTGTCGCATCGGCAGCAGACGTTAAAGTGCCAATGAATCTGGCGACCGAGTCGGGGGCAGGAGAGGCTGCCGGCGAAGTGACCATCAGTGAAACGCCTTATGGCCTGCTATTTACGCCTGACATCAAGGGCCTCAAGCCTGGCGTGCATGGCTTTCATGTGCACGAAAATCCCAGTTGTGATGCGGCCGATAAAGATGGCAAGAAGGTTCCTGCCCAGGCAGCCGGCGGCCATCTCGATCCGAAAAAAACCGGCAAGCATGAAGGCCCCTATAGTGATGAAGGCCATCTTGGCGATCTGCCCGGACTTGTGGTTGCCGAAGATGGAACCGCCACGTATGCCGTGCTGGCGCCAAAACTGAAGTCCTTGTCTGACGTCAGCAAGCACGCACTCATGATTCATGAAGGCGGCGATAATTACTCCGATCATCCCAAAGAACTGGGCGGTGGTGCAGCCCGGATGGTCTGCGGTGTCATTGAATAAGTTATCAAGTAAGGTATCGAATATGTCGATGCATCGCTAAAGCCTTTGCATTGGCTCATTCGCAGGTTTGCTTAGGTCGCAGCGTTGCTAAAGTTCTGGCCTCGATGATCATCTCCATTCCCACTCTGGCGAAATGACTTCCGGCAGGGTATGATCTGCAGGATTCACAAATTTACGGGGCCCTGACGTGCTGCGTGTTATTTTCCTGTTTATCCTAACTGCCATCGCGGAAATCGCCGGCTGCTATCTTTTCTACTACTGGCTGCGTCGTGATGGCGCGTGGTGGACGCTGGCGGTTTCGCTGGTGACACTGGTTGTCTTTGCGTGGCTGCTTACCTTGCATCCTGTGGCAACGGGTCGGGTCTATGCTGCCTATGGCGCTGTGTACGTCGTCATTTCCGTACTCTGGCTCAATATCGTGGACCGAAGTGCGCTATCGGGCATAGAATGGACGGGACTGATACTGGCTTTGGCCGGTATGGGACTCATGGTATCCGGCTGGACACTGGCAGGAAAATAACAATCATGCAAATGCGCAAACTTCTCGTCCTTCCTCTGTTCGCCGTGCTTGCCGCATGTTCGTCTCTCACGCCCTGGCAGAACCCGCCACTGCCAGAGGGAACGCCCGATGCAGGCGTTGACAATGCGCGACTGGACGAAAGAACCGACCCCTCGTTTGTGATGGTATTGAGTTTTTCCGGGGGAGGAGCGCGTGCCGCTGCTTTTGGTTATGGCGTGCTTAAGGAACTGGCCGATACACAGGTGCAATGGAATGGGCATCAGCAGTCGCTTCTGAGTCAGGTAGATGTGGTGCGCGGTGTCTCGGGCGGCAGTATCGTGGCTGCCTATTACGCGCTGAACGGCGACAAAACCTTTCCCGGTTTCAAGAACGACTATCTGTACAAGGATTTCCAGCAGACCCTGGTATCCGCGATTTTCAACCCCCGTAATTATGCGGCCGCGATTTCACCCACACTGGGCCGCGGCCATGTGCTGGCAGAAAAGCTGGATGGACTCTACGACGGCAAAACCTATGAGGATCTGTACCGCAATCCCCATGCGGACCTGATTGTGGTGGCAACCGATCTCTCGCAGGGAACCAGCTTCGAGTTCTCGCCTGATCAGTTCGCTACACTGTGCTCGGATATTCGTAAAGTGCCGCTTGGGTTTGCCGTGGCGTCATCGGCCGCAGTGCCCATTGTGCTGTCACCGCTCACCCTGAAAAATTATGCGGGACAATGTGCTTACTCGCAGAAGAAACGCGAGGAAGTGGCTCGGCTGCATGGAGACTACAAGCTGCGCACCTATCGCGCCGATGTCATGAGCTATCTGGACAGCAGGAATCGGCCTTATATTCATCTGGTGGACGGTGGCTTATCCGACAATCTGGGTGTGCGTAGCCTGATCAATCGGGTGTCGCTGGGTGTGGGCCAGTTGCGCCGTGGGCAGATCAGCAAAGGGACGGTCAAAAAAGTCGTGCTGGTCGTGGTCAACGCCGAGCGTGACCCCAGCGTAGATATCGACAAAAGCGGCAATGTGCCTACCCTGACAGAGGTGTTCGATACCATCATGTTCAGTACGTCGGGGCGTGTGACCAAGGAAACCATGCAGATGGTTGAAGACACGGGGCGACAGTGGGCGGAATTAAAAAGATCGCTAAGCCCGCAGCTGAAATCGCTGCTGGCACCGAATGCGCAACTGCACGTTGTACCTGTCAGCCTGCATGATGTCCCGGAAGGGCTTTCCGTGCCGCGCCGGCATCTGCTGCGCATTCCCACGCTTTTTACCGTCAATCGCAAAGATGTGGATGCACTTATTGAAGCGGGCCGGCAGACACTGCGTCAGAACGCCGAATATCAGAAACTGCTCAGGAGTCTGGGTGCCGGGTTGCCGCAGCAGCCTTTGTCGGTCTCTACACCGGCGGGGTCGGATTCCAGCCCCGGGCAGGGGGCGTCCGCACAGTCCGCTGTTACAACTTCGTCGCAGCATATCGCCCCGAATCGTCAGCCTATTGTGGACTTTGCGGGCGACCTCTATTCAGGCGGCTGACCGCTTTTCAATCCCCACCATTTGACAAATTCGTTCTTGGCTTGCGCCTTTGACGCCGACAAATTCTGTCTGTACAAGGGCTGTAAGAGCGGGTGACTCCTTTCCTGCTCCCAAAGCCATCAACAACCCTGTTTCTTACGAAAACCCGAACGAAATACAACAGAATACGAAAAATTTCAATAATTAATCACAATGTAATTGATAATAGTTTGCATTACGGGTGCTCTTTCGTTTCAGATATTTCAATGTGTATCTCAGATGTGCCTCCCACGCGGTGACATTCCGGAACGCCCTTTTAAATTGAAGGGTGAAGCGGCGCATCGCTTTTCAAACGATTATTTTTTTATGAAAACTGTCACTTTGCCCTTCCGTCTGACGGCACTTGTCTCCGTCATGCTCAGCGCGGGCCTTGCCCACGGTCAACTCGTTAACGAGACCAGCAACACAAGCTCAACTACGCCAGCAGGCAAGAGCACGGTTCCAACACTCAGTATGGTTCGTGCCCAGGACGAAGCGCCTGCACCCAGCTGGCAAACCACGACCACCCGTAGTGAAATTTCCGACAATCAGGTTCAGAACTGGTCCGACCTGGGCCGCCTCATTCCTGGTCTGGATTTCAATCGCGATAACAAAAGCGTGAATTTGCGCGGCCTGGACGGCAATCGGGTACGGGTTCTGCAAGACGGTATTCCTTTGCCATGGCTCAACGATGGTAGTCGCGGCGTCAAGGGCGGACTCGACACTGTCAACTTCAATACGCTTTCCGCAGTGGATGTGGTACGTGGCGCTGGTGCGGGCAATGCGTCTGCGCTGGCCGGTACGGTCATTCTGCGCGGACTGCGTCCGGATGATTTGCTGACAGATGGCAAGGACATTGGTTTTCTGATCAAGGGCACGCATGACGGGCTGGATGACAGCATCGGTGGCAATATGGCCCTGGCCACCCGTCTTGGCGCGTCCACCAAAATGCTTCTGGAATACGGCATCAGTACCGGCCACGAAGCCGAAAATGGTGGTGATATTGGCGGATACGGTGCGACCCGTACCAAGATGAATCCTGCGGATTACACCAGCAAGAATACGGCTATCAGACTCGAGCATGAACTGGCTCCAGGCCAGACACTGGGACTAAGTGCCAGTTCTTTCCGCCTGGACCGCACTATTGACCAGATGCATGACCAGAATACAACGACATACGGTATTGGCGATAATACGGTGATTGAACGCCTGAAGCGTGATCGTATCTGGGCTGACTACAACTACAAGTCTACCCAGGCTTATTCTGCGCTGGATCAGGCCGGCATTCAGCTGTACTGGGCGAAATCCAAAATTGAAACCGACCAGCGTGCGATTCGCAAGAAAGATGGTCGTGCGTATGCGATTCCCGGTGACCCATTCATGTATGGTTATCCCAGCGGTGTCTACGAGCGCGACAACAGCATCGAACAGAAAGGCTGGGGTGCCAATCTGAACGCTGGCGGTTATTGGGGTGATTCGGCTCTGCGCGGTCATTGGATCGTCGGCGCCACGTATGCCAGCGATACTTACGAGCAGTATTCAGCCGGGGTAGACAACTGCCCGACGGTTCCAAAAGGGCTTCCCGCATTTATGGGTCCGCGTACCTGCGAATTCCTGCACTCCAACCAGGGTGATACACCAAAAGTCAAGAGTCGTGATCTGTCGCTGTCAGCCAGCCACGCCTTCATGTGGAACAATGATCAGTTTGAGCTGACTCCTGCTGTGCGCTATGACAGCTGGTCACGCAAACCTCAGACCGGCGGCGGTTTTGCCTCCAACCAGAACGGATACGAAAGCGAACTGCGCAATCGCAGCGGCAGCCAGGTTTCTCCCTCTCTGGAATTTGTGTGGAATGCCTCTGACATCTACAGCGTAACTGCCCGTTACGGTTATGGATATCGCGCTCCTACGGCACCTGAACTGTTTCTGCAATATGGCTCTCCCGCCAACTATATGCGCAAGGGCGATCCCGATCTGGAAGCCGAGCGCAGCCGTGGCTGGGAACTCGGGTTCCAGGCTAAAGGCCAGACAGTTGGCGGTTCTCTGAATATCTTTGAAACACGCTACAAAGACTTCATTGATGAAAACATCCCGGTCGGTTCGGACTCTCCGTTCTACGCCATGATGCAACAGGGGCTGTATCCCAACGGTGTGACCACCTATGCAAACCGCAGCCGCGTTCGCATTTATGGTGCTGAAGCCATGGGTTACTGGAACATCAATGACAATCTCTATACACGTGCAACGGCAGCGTGGACGGTTGGCAAAGATCAGGAAACCGGACAGCATCTGAATTCGGTTGCCCCTCTGAAGGGTACCCTGGCACTGGGCTATAAAACGCCGCAGTGGGGTGCGGAAACGGTGTGGACACTGGCCAACAAACGCGATAAAGTGCAGTATCCAGAAGTGGGCGGCGACGTAAAATACGCCGATTTCAAAGCCCCGGGTTATGGTACGCTTGATGTCCATGGCTGGTGGTCACCAGCGGCCATGAAAGGGTTGAAATTCCAGCTCAGCGTCATTAACCTGTTCGATAAGAAATACTGGAATGCGCTGAGTGTGCCAACAGCCGGAGCGTCCGCGTTGCCACGCCCAATCGACTATTATTCAGAAGCTGGTCGCTACGTACGCGTGTCAGTCAGTTATCAGTACTGATCGACCAGTAATTTGAACGCAACCGGGCTGTCGCACGACCGCCCGGTTGAAATCATTTTAAAAACCTATACGAGAGTTAGACCCATGACCGAAAAAAACAGTAACCTTAAAGCCCGATACGATGCATTGGTGCAGGAAGAACCAAAACTTCGCGTTCGCAATGCAGCGGAAAAACTCGGCGTAAGTGAAATGGAGCTGGTAGCCGCACAATGTGGTGATATCCAGGCCATCCTGCTTGAAGGCACTGCACAGACCATCTTCAAGGAATTGCAGACACTGGGGGAAGTGATGCTGCTGACCCGCAACGAATGGTGTGTGCACGAGCGTCATGGTCGCTACGAATCGGTCAAAGTGGGTAATGGTCCCGTTGGTCTCGTTCTGGGCGCCGATATTGATCTGCGCGTGTTCTTTTCCAGCTGGAAATACACCTGGGCAGTGACACAAAATGGTCGCAAGAGCATTCAGTTTTTCGATCGTGCAGGCATGGCACTGCATAAAGTCTACTGTACCGAAAATTCCGATATGGCCGCGTACGATGCGCTGGTGGAAAAATTCCGCGCACAGAATCAGGAAGCGGAACCCGTCGATACCACGCCTGCCGCACCTAAAACGTATGCAACAGAAGCCCCCGAATCCCTGCGCCAGGACTGGCTTGGCATGACAGACACGCATGATTTTGCCGGACTGCTGAAAAAATGGAATCTGCCACGTCTGCAGGTGCTGGAAAGCGCCGGAGAAGATCTGGCACAGCGCGTTGACAATGACGCCATTGAAAACATGCTGCAGCGGGCTGCTGATACCGATCTGGATATCATGTGCTTCGTTGGCAACAAGGGCATCATTCAGATTCATTCCGGTCCTATTAAAAAACTTATGCGTACCGGTCCCTGGTTCAACATTCTGGACCCCAAATTCAATCTGCACCTGGACACCACGGCAATCCACAGCACCTGGATCGTGAACAAACCGACAGACGATGGCTGGGTCACGTCTCTGGAAGGCTTTTCTGAAAGCGGCGAACAGATCGTTCAGTTCTTTGGTGCACGCAAGCCCGGCAATCCGGAAATCAAGGAATGGCGTGAACTGCTTGAGTCGCTGTGCAAACAGCCTCTGGCAGCGTAACTGGAAGATGCAGGCAATCAGACGGAAAACATTGATGAAAAAAGCGCTTATTACCCGTTCCCTGGCAGCGCTGACTGCCGCAGGCCTGTTCTGCGGCGGT
>JAFAGQ010000062.1 GCA_023422555.1 Pseudomonadota bacterium | reverse complement strand
CCATTTCACGCTCACTCATTCAGCGAATCAAAGGCCTGCTGGGCCAGAATGAGCCCGAAGACCGCGAAGACATCCAGGAGATCCTCTCTTCTGCGCATGATCGGGATATCATCGACGATGATTCCTACTCCATGATCGTGGGGTCCATTTCCTTCACCGAAAAAAATGTCAGCGATATCATGATTCCGCGATCCCGCATGGATCTGCTGGATATCAGCAAGCCCCTGCAGGAACTGCTGCCTGGCATTGTGGAAACCGCCCATTCACGCTTCCCGGTTTACGAAGAAGAAAAAGACAACATCATTGGCATCCTGCTTGCCAAAGACCTGTTGCGCTTCATCACCAATCCCGAAACAGATATCCGCAGCCTGGTGCGTCCGGCCATTTATATTCCCGAGACCAAGCGACTGAATCAGTTGCTGCGCGACTTCCGCGAGAATCGCAACCACATTGCGATCGTCATTGACGAATATGGCAGCATTGCCGGCCTGGTCACCATGGAAGACGTTCTGGAACAGATCGTTGGCGACATCGAAGACGAATACGACGAAGAAGCGCAAACGACCATCTTTCCAGAGACAGATTCCTCCTGGCGCGTCATGGCCATTACGGAAATCCGTCAGCTGAACCAGACGCTGCAGGTAGCCATCCCCGAAGATGATTACGACACCATTGGCGGCTGGCTGGCTGCCGAGCTCGATCACATTCCGCAGCGCGGAGACAGCTACGATTATCAGGGCCTGCGCTTTCAGGTGCTGCGCGCTGATGCACGTCGCGCGCTGTGGCTGCATATCAAACGCCTCTCGGCCATGAGCGGCAGCCAGACCAAAACCGAAACCTGAGTCCATGGTCTGGCTCCTACTCCTTGCAGCCGGGGCAGTTCATGCCCTTAGTTTTTCGCCAGACCCGCTGCCCGGCTGGGCCTTGCCCTATGTACAGGTCCTGGCCATGGCCGTTCCTGCGTATCTGGTTCTGGGAACGCGGGACATCAGACGCGCCGCACTCTCTGCCTTTGTGTTCAGTACCAGCAGTTTCTGCGTTGGCGTGTACTGGCTTTATATCAGTATGAATCATTTCGGCGGTCTGGCAGCGCCTCTGGCCGCCCTCGCCGTTCTGCTCTTCTCGCTTTATCTGTCGCTTTATGCTGCGCTTGCCGGTGCCTGTACCGCCTGGGTGGGACGTGGTCTGAATTTTTTATGTGCTCCCTCGGCACTGGTGCGTTGCCTGCTGTGGGCGGCCGCCTGGACTCTGGGTGAATGGCTGCGTGGCTTTGTATTCACCGGTTTTCCCTGGAATAACATCGGCTACGCGCATACCAACAGTCTGCTCTCGGCCTGGGCTCCCATCTGGGGGGTATACGGCGTGGCCTTTCTGGCCGCACTGGCCAGCGCACTTACCGCTTCCATTTTTCATTTTCTGAAGCACAACCGGCCTGGCATTATTGCCGTGATGGCCAGTGCGCTGTTGGGCATGTTCCTCGTCAGTCTGGCCGTCAGCCGCATCGACTGGTTCGATCGCCAGGGCCCGGCCATGACAGTACGTCTTGTGCAGGGGAATATTCCCCAGCAGATGAAATTCGATCCCTCGCAGTTGATGAGCTCGCTTCAGCAACAGTTTGCGCTGGCCAGCCGTCCCTCTGTGGATGTACACCATACGCCATCTCTGATCGTGTTTCCCGAGACAATTCTGCCGACTTTCCAGGACAGAATGGCGCCGGAATTCTGGCAATCCGTAGTGGAGCTGGCCGATCAGATGAACGCAACCCTGTTCATGGGCAGCCCCATGCATACCATCGAACAGGGTAAGGATCGTTACACCAACAGTGTGTTGTCCATCGACCGGAATACGTCGGTGACAGCACTGATGCAGGCACAGGACGTGCCCGTGTATGACAAGCGGCATCTCGTGCCTTTCGGCGAATTTGTTCCCTTTGGCTTTCGCTGGTTCGTGGATGCACTGAGTATCCCGCTGGGTGATTTTGACCGAGGTTCTCAGGGTCAGAAAAGCTTTGTTGTGGACAGTCAGTTGTTCGCACCAAATATCTGCTACGAAGATGTGTTTGGCGAAGAGCTGCTGCCCGCATTGCGCACGCAGGCGGACGGATCGCCGGGTGCCAGCGTGCTGTTCAATGTCAGCAATCTGGGCTGGTTCGGCAATACCTGGGCGCTAAGACAGCACTTGCAGATTGCTCGCATGCGCAGCATGGAAACTGCAAGGCCCATGATTCGTGCGACCAACACCGGCACAACAGCTGCAATCGATGCGAAGGGTCTGGTACTGGCTGAATTGCCTACTGCCAAAGCGGACGTGCTGGATGTGCAGATTCAGGGCACGCAAGGTCTCACGCTTTACGCAAGGGTGGGCAACTGGCTGATCGTGATCGTGAGCGTTCTGGTATTGCTCTGCGGCTATCTGGTGAAAAGAAATCGGTCTCGAAATGACGCTTCCGGGGAAGCCGCGTAAATTGACATTGGTCAAGGTTGAACCGGATAGTCTGGTCAGACAGGATCAGGGGCTCCTGCATTGATATAGATATGGATATTGATGGCCCCGGCTCAATGAAAATTTCGACTTTGCGTCTGCAGATTTCCCAGCAAAGGGGTCAGATTGACCAGTCGCTCCACAATCACATGCTGTACACCATTGGCTGACTGCCAGCGCCCATAGGCTCCCATCAGTCGCGAGGTAAGCAGTTCCTTGCGCTGACGCGTAGCCAGTTCGGGCCGAATGAGCAGATTGACCTGTCCTGTTTCATCTTCCAGTGTCACAAACACCACGCCTTTTGCCGTTCCCGGTCGTTGCCGGATCGTCACAATGCCTGCGGCCCGAACCAGACGTCTGTCGGGCTGCTTGCGCAGAATCGCAGCAGATGAAAAACGCATTTGCGCCAGGCGATCCCGCAACAGTTCCAGCGGATGTCGCCCCAGCGTCAGGCCCAGTGAATCGTAATCCGCAATAAGCGACTGTCCTTCGGTAAGAAGGGGAAGCTGCGGCGTTGTGGCCTCATAGACCGGTGCATCGCGCAGCATATCGTTGTCAGGTACACTGACCACGGCATCCCAGAGTGCCGCCCGGCGATGCCCGGCGAGACTTTCCAGGGCGTTGCCCGAAGCCAGCGCATTCAGATCGTGTCGGTTCAGATCAGCAAGCCTTGCAAGATCACTGACAGATTCCACGGCAGCCCGGGCCCGAACCTCAACAATTCTTTTTGCCGCGTCCTCGCTCATCCCCTTGATCTGATTGAGCCCCAGCCGCACGCAAGGTCTGTTGCCCTCTCTGCGTTTGGAAATATCCGTATCAAATTCAAGCGTGGCCTCCCAGTCACTGATCAGCACATCGGGAAGCAGCACTTTGACGCCATGCCGCCTGGCATCCTGAATGAGGGTAGATGCACTATAAAAACCCATGGGCAGACTATTGAGCAGTGCTGCCAGAAATGCTTCGGGTTCATGACATTTCAGCCAGCTGCTTGCATAGGCCAGTAACGCAAAACTTGCTGCATGACTCTCGGGAAAACCGTATTCTCCAAACCCCTGAATCTGTCGGAAAATCTGTTCGGCAAACTCCCTCTCATACCCTCTTTCAAGCATGCCATCCACGATCTTGTTATAGAATTTTTCCAGCCCGCCTTTGCGCTTCCAGGCTGCCATGGAGCGTCGCAGGGAGTCTGCCTCACCTCCCGTGAAACCGGCAGCCTTCATGGCGATCTGCATCACCTGCTCCTGGAAAATCGGCACGCCCA
>JAFAGQ010000060.1 GCA_023422555.1 Pseudomonadota bacterium | reverse complement strand
GTATTTCTGCGAGAAAAATAGGGTTTGACTTCTCCACTCAGGGTATCCACTTCCATTAAGCCGTTCTTATAGTCAGTGACGACCAGGCGATTGGCTGAAATAAATTTCATTCCATTGGGCTCACCATCCCACTGAGCCACCAGGTCCCAATCGCCCTTTGGATCGACACGAAAAATGCGGCCGTAGGGAATATCAGTGACATACAAATTACCTTTGTCATCAAAAACCGGCCCTTCCAGGAAAGAGTCAATTTCGCGACCGCCCTGGTTGGCATCGGCCCAGACTGTGCGACCCTTGGACCGAAACTTCCCGGGCACGGTGGAAAAAGTTTCGAATGTTCGCACTTCAGGTTGATTTATGTAGAACATGATTGATAAATGCAGATACCAATTAATTGAACGAAGAAAATGTCAAACCCCGCCTGAAATCACGCAGTAATGACCTCGATAGTGTTCTTTGCGGCAGCCATTCCCATATTGACGTACGCATCACTTGTGACCCCGCCAATGTGGGGACTCAGAATGATGTGTTCGTGGTTCTGAAAAATATGCGGGGCTTTGAATGGCTCGATCGCAAAGCTGTCCAGACCGGCCATGGAGACTTGTCCCGAATTCAGCGCATCCAGCAGCGCCTGTTCATCGACAAGACCACCTCTGGCCGTGTTGACCAGAATGACGCCCTTCTTGCATTTCGCCAGAGAGTCTGCGTTGATGATATTCTTGTTGTCCGGTGTAAGAGGGCAGTGCAATGAAATTGCATCCGACTCCTTCCACAAGGTCTCCAGATCCACCAATTCAACGTAACTCGGTACATTTTTGGCGTAAGGATCGAATCCCACAATGCGCATCTCCAGCGCTTCTACCATTCTGGCAAATCGTTGCCCGATGGCGCCCAGGCCGATCAGGCCGATGGTACGGCCACGCAGCTCAACACTTTTATGTGTTGCCTTATCCCAGAATCCTTCGTGCATTCTTTTATCGAGGCTTACGACGGATTTGGCGCAACCCAGCAACAGGGCGAGAGCCTGCTCGGCGACCGCTGCTGCATTCGCACCAACGGCGGCCGTGACCTCGATTCCGCGCTCCTTTGCAGCCGATTTATCGATCGTATCTGTGCCACTGCCGTGTTTGGAAATGACCTTGAGGGCCGGTGCCGCGTCCATGATTGCAGGTGTGATACTGCCATATCGCACAATGATGCCAACCGGGTTGTGCTGTTTGGCAAGTGCCGCAACATCATCATGTTCCGGCGTTTTTCCTGCAAACACCACTTCGTAGTCTTCAAGTAAGGCCATGGCCTGCGGTGCCAGATCGGCGGCAGTCACCAAAATAACTGGCTTGCTGCTCACAGTTCTTCACCTTCCTTCAGAACGCCCGCTGTCACAAGCGACTTATTCAGCCAGGAAGCGCTGAGGTCGCCTTTTTTGATGCCTGCGATACGGCGAGTTTCGGCTTCGACTTTTTCCTGCGCTTTTTCAATCAGCGTGCCGATCTTTTCGCGTTCAATGCACATGACGCCATCTGCGTCCGCCGTAATAAAGTCACCTGGATTGACCGTTACACCGCCACATGAAATGGGATGCCCTACACGGCCGGCCACTTCTTTGGTTGGGCCATTAGGATTGGTGCCGACAGAAAACACCGGATAATCCATTTCTTCGATATCCAGGGAATCGCGGACGGCCGCATCCAGAACGACTCCAGCCAGGCCACGCTCACGCGCAGCATTCATCATGATGGTGCCCATCAGCGCGCAGGTCTGATCCCCTTTGCCATCAATAACCAGGACATCACCGGGTTTGGCCAGCGCGAGTGCGGCGTGAATCATCAGATTGTCGCCAGGACGAACTTCAACGGTAAACGCAGGACCAGCCAGTTTCATATGCGGGCGCAGCGCTTTGATTCTTCCGTGTAACGCACCGCGGCGGCCGTTCACATCAGACAAAATCGCGGGTTGAAATACTGCCGCTTTGGCAACAACGTCTGCCGATACGCGCTCAAAGTCTTTGTTTATATTGGGATTAGTCAATTTATTAGCTCCGTAAAATTTTTGTTTTAAAAAAGTGTTGTCACTGCTCCTCTTTGCCGTCATAGCCCGGAACGGCCGATTTCATGACGAATGAAGAATCGATAATTTGTCTCTTATCTGATAATTGAAGTGGAGAGGATTGTGAGCGATTGTTCTATGAGATACAATAGCGTTGCGCCTAGTGAGACATAGACTAAACCATGAAACAGAAAAACCAGATAGCGAATCCCCCTCCTGTAGCCGAAGAGTCAGGCGAAGGAGGCGTGGTCGCGGTACGTCGTGCACTGGCTGTGCTTGGCGCTTTTGGTATGGATGAAGAAAGCCTGTCGCTGGCAGAATTGAGTCGCCGGACCGAGCTGCACCGATCAACTGTTCTGCGCCTGGCCAGAACCCTCGCGGCAGACAGCTATCTGGTCCAGAAAGATGATGGCACCTGGCGGTTAGGACGAGCCGCCGGCTGGCTGGGCGCGTGCTACCAGGCAACCTTTAATGCGCAGGATGTGATTGAGCCGGTATTGCGGGAGCTCACAGCGAAAACTAAAGAAAGCGCTACTTTCTACGTCAGAGAAGGAGCCCAGCGCGTTTGCGTGGTTCGGGTAGAAGGCCCGCAGGCGGTACGCCATCACGTCCGGATGGGTACGATCCTGCCGCTGGATAAAGGTGGCCCTGGACTTACCATTCTTGCTTTTTCCGGAGAGCAGGGTGAGCCGTTTGAATCGATCAGAAAGCAAGGGTATGCAATTTCATTGGGTGAACGCGACCCACAGGTGTCGAGCATCTCGGCACCGGTGTTCGGGCCTCAGTGGCGATTGCTGGGCGCCTTGTGTATTTCAGGTCCGATATCCCGACTCACAGAACCTGTGCTGGAGAGTTTTGTTTCGGAAACACTCGCAGCGGCACAGCAGCTTTCCTATGCGCTGGCGGGAAGTGTGCGCCCATCAGTCAGTGCAAATATTGTGTCGGCGTGGCATCCTTGATAAAGAGATGTCGCTTCGAGCATTGCGAGGTAGCTGTGAGTCCTGATTTGTACCTGGTAATAATTACGCGTTTACTCTATGGACGTTCAATCTGAAGAATTTCGCCAGCAAATGGAATCGGAAATTGGTTCGTTAGCCTTGGCTGGGCTTAGACCTGATGCAGAAACACTGGCCGATCTGGATCTGGTGATGCAAGGAAAATTAACAATCGAGCAGGCAAAGCAGAACGTTTTTGAGCGTCTTAGAAAAGACAAAGTATTCAAGTAGGTCGGCTGCCTATGTGCGCCTTTGCTGTCGTTAGCGCAGGATAGGCATGATAGATGGCATTGTATGATCTTCTGCATATCAGAAAGCGCTGTCTCTATGCACACTCTTATTCGAAAATAATATCAATATAAGATCGAAATAGTATTAGACCCTATAAGAACATTACCCGAGAATAACAATTCAAATGAAATAACAATTAGAAAGTGCACTCTGCCATTACAAAAAGGAGGAATGGAATGTTCAAAACACTAAAAAGTGCTGCTATTTGCCTGTTGGCGGCGCATTCTTTACTGGCTTCTTCACTCGCCCATGCCGATGCGAATATTCAAAACGCAGCAAAGATTCTCGCGCCGTCCGGCACACTGCTTGTTGGTGTCTATAAGGGAAGTCCTACGTCTGTTATTGAAGGATCTACACCGGAGGAGAACAAAGGCGTTGGTTACGATCTGGGAAAATTGTTTGCAAAGCAGTTGGGCGTGCCATTCAAGGCGGTGATATTTCCTAATAATTCATCACTTCTGGCTGCTATCAAGAACAGCGAAGTGGATTTGAGCGTTACTAATGCCACTGCATCCCGAAAGAAAATAATGGATTTTTCTCCAACTTTCATGGAAGTGGAGAAAAGTTTTCTGGTTCCGAAAGAATCACGGTTCACATCCTTCGATGATCTGACCAAGTCAGATGCAACTGTCGGCGTCAGCAAAGGAAGCAGTACGTCAAAAACATTGAATTCGCTTTTCCCCAAGCTGCAGATCAAGGAAGTCGATACGCTCAGTCATGCCATTGATCTTCTAAAGCAGAAAGAAATCGATGCATTTGCGACGAATAATGCCATTCTTTATCAAATGTCTGATGCTTTGTCCGGGTCCAAAGTATTGCCAGGGCATTGGGATATGGAATATTTTGCGGCAGGCATACCAAAGGGCCGCGATGCCGGATTGTCTACGCTCAAGAACTTTATTATTTCGGCGAATGAAGACGGTCACATAACGAAGATCATCGATCATGCAGGGGTACGCGGAGCGACCGCCAAAATTGGGAAGTGAGGGCATCAACAATCTCGTTTTCAGAAACTGTTGATGCTAGGGTCTGATGTGATTTCAACGCTTGGGTTTGGTGGATCAGCATTTCACGCGCTGGGTGCCATCAGATCAACGACGTTTGTCATGAATATCGTTGGCAAACAGCAGCAGGCGTGCTTTCCCAATTTCCAGCGCACAAGGAACACGAATTGTCTGCTATATATATGCGGAAAGTAAGTCAGGAATTTTCAGAAAACGCACTTCCGCGTTGAACCAGTTTGAATCCGATATCGACACGTCGATTCTCGATTTCTTTACCTTCTGCGCGCGCCATGATCCAGTTTGCGGCCTGTTCTCCAATGGCAAAGCCGTTAATTTGTACGGTTGTTAGTGGAGGAACGAGGTCTTTCGCGAAACTGAGATCGCCAAATCCAATGACTGCAATATCTTCCGGTATCCGACGGCCCCGTTTGCTGGCCTCAGTCATGACACCCCAGGCTGCAACGTCGGTACTGCAGAACACAGCGTCCACCTCCGGATGTTTATCGAACAGTCGGGATGCTGCTGCACGGGCATCACCTAATGTAATGGGCGCGGTGGCCATTTCCATAGGTAAGCGCGATGGATCACCGTCAAGAAGACCGAGGGATGCGAGTCGTTCTGCGAACGCCCTCTGACGCAGACCCGCGCGGGGATCATCACCCGTAAGTAACGCTGGAAAGCGGGCTTTTGTGCCGGCGACAAAGTCTGCGATTTCTGTGCCAATTGCCTGGTGAGAGAAACCAATCAGCATATCCACCGGGTCATCCGTCAGGTCCCAGGTTTCAACAACCGGAATACCAGATTGTTTTAACCGATGTCTTGCAGCCGGTGACTGGACAATTCGAGTCAGCACAATGCCATCCGGCCTGCGACTGATCAGGTTTTCTATCAATTGTTCTTCATCATCATCGTCATATCCACTCTCGCCCAGCATTAACTGATAGCCGCGCGTTCCCAGCGTTTGACTTAAAGCCTCCAATGTCTCGAGAAAGACAGGCCCGCCAATGGCCGGCACAAGAGCTGCCACAAGACGACTGCGACCGGAGGCGAGCGCTCCTGCCAGACGATCCGGAACATATCCCGCATCCTGTATTGCCTGTCGAACTCTGACAAGGGTAGCAGGCGGGACAGTTTCCGGACTATTGAGTACGCGTGAGACAGTCTGAGTCGATACGTTGGCAAGTCGGGCTACATCGGCTTGAGTAACACGACCGGTACTGCGACGAGGGCGACGGGTGACAAGGGTTTCGGTATCAGGCAAGGGTGAATCGGCCAGGGTTTACTAGACACTTTTAAGCCTCATAATACTCACAGATGGAGATTATTATGAGCAAGGTCCGATTTACGGAAGAATTCAAACTCGAAGCGATAAAGCAAATCACAGAACAC
>JAFAGQ010000053.1 GCA_023422555.1 Pseudomonadota bacterium | reverse complement strand
CCGCTCCTGACGCCGAAAAAGGTGCGGCACTGTACACCAAAGGCGATATGTCCCGTGGCATCCTGGCCTGTGTGGCCTGTCATGGCGCCAACGGTAACAGTGGTGTCGCCATGTATCCGAATCTTGCCGGCATGCCTCACGAATATATCGCAGCGCAGCTCGAACACTTCCAGGCGCCCGCAGACAAGCTCATTCGCGGCACGGCCGATGGCAAGCCCACAGCCATGGCGCCCATCGTGGCAAAAATGACGCCCGAAGACATGCAGAACCTCTCTGTCTTCCTCAGCAAACAGCAGCTCACACAACCGGCCAAGGCCAAACAGGGTGACAACCTTGCCGTGGTCAACCGTGGTCGTGAAATCTGGCGTGCCGGTATCCCCGATCGTGGCGTTCCTGCCTGTGCCTCCTGTCATGGCGCAACCGGTCAGGGCATCCCTGCCTCGTTCCCACGTCTGTCCGGACAGCACCCCGAATACCTGGAAGCCCAGCTTCACGCCTTTGCCGATGGTTATCGTACCAAAGGTGGCGCTGAAAACATGATGGGCAAAATCGCCAATCGTATGAACAAGGCTGATATCCAGGCCGTGGCTGATTACGCCGCCGGTATTCGCTGATTCCCCGCAACAGCGCCTCGGCAGACACCAATTCGGGCTGCCGATGCCAACAATTTCTGGCCGGTCCGCGGGAACTTTTCCATAACAGCCGGTCAAAGAAGGGGTAACACACTGTGTGCCCCTTTTTCTTATGACAAATTCAGTATCTCGTCCCAATACCAGAGCCTGGGGCACCCAGCTCTTCGAACTGCTGGGTTCCATGCGTTTTGCAGTGAGCCTGCTCATGTTCATCTGCATTGCCAGCATTATCGGAACGGTTCTGCAGCAAAGCCAGCCTGATCTTGTCTACACAGACAAGTTCGGCATGTACTGGTACGCCGTGTTCAGCAAATTCGGCGTGGCGCAAATCTACAATACCTGGTGGTTTCTGGCCATTATGGCCTTTCTGGTAACCTCCACTTCCATCTGTGTCATCCGCAATGCCCCCAAAATGCTCAAGGACATGCGTTCCTTCCGCGAATACATCCGGGAAGGCAGTCTGCGCGCGTTTCCCCACCGCATAGACCTGCACAGCACAGGTCACACACCTGCTGCCACCCTGGATCACGCCCGCGCCTGGCTCAAAAAAGAAGGCTACGCGGTCCGCGAGAAGCACGACGACATGGGCACCCTGCTGGCCGCCAAAAAAGGCACCGTCAACCGCCTGGGTTACGTGTTTGCCCACCTGGCCATCGTGGTCGTCTGTGTGGGCGGGTTGCTTGACAGCGAACTGCCCAATCGCCTGCAGATCTGGCTGGGTGGCAAGCAGCCCATCCCCGAGTCTGCCAGGTTTGTCTCTGACGTACCGGCTGACGCGCGTTTCTCTACCGGCAATCCCAGTTTCCGGGGCAACGTCTCCATTGCCGAAGGCAGCACCTCCAATACCGGTATCATCGCGCTCAGCGGCGCGCAATACCTGCAGATGCTGCCAGTTGATATCAAACTCAATAAATTCATCATTGAGTATTATCAGAGCAACGGCATGCCCAAGCGCTTTGCCAGCGAAGTGACCATTACCGACAAGGAAACCGGCAAGGTCTCCAATGAGACCATTGAGGTCAACCATCCTTACCAGACGCATGGCATCACCCTGTACCAGTCCAGTTTTCATGATGGCGGCTCCAAACTGGCCCTGACCGGCTATCCGCTGTCAGGAACCCAGAGCGAGCCGTTTGAAGTGGCCGGCGCTGTGGGCGAGCAGGCAGAAGTCACCGCCAATCTGAACGGGCAGTCCAGACACTACACCCTCACCTTCGACGACTTCAAGCCCATCAACGTAGAA
Source organism: Pseudomonadota bacterium (assembly GCA_023422555.1). Lineage (GTDB taxonomy): Bacteria > Pseudomonadota > Gammaproteobacteria > Burkholderiales > Burkholderiaceae_B > Advenella. The sequence continues at coordinate 7,700 of JAFAGQ010000053.1, read as the reverse complement.
GACCTGAGTGGCCCAACCCCCGGTGCCGCCAAGCCCAAGACCTTCCAGGAAGACATTCTGGCGGTAACAGGCAGCGCGGCAGGTAAACAGGACAAGAAACTGCACAATATCGGCCCCAGCGTGTCCTATACGCTGACCGATGACCGCAACCAGTCCATCAAATTCAATAATTACATGCTGCCGGTCATGCTCGAGGGCGCGCCGGTATTCCTGGTGGGTATGCAGCTGCCAGGCGACACCATGTTTCGTTATGTGCGTATTCCGTCCGACAGCAAGAGTACGCCGAACGAATTCCTGGCCATGCGCAGGGCGTTCAACGATCCGGCCATGCGCCGCAAGGCTGCCGAGGCCTATGCAGAAAAGAACCAGGACAATCGTATCGATAAATCGGTGATTGTCCAGCTGGCTGAACGCGCGCTCAGCGTATTTGCAGCCGACGGCTTTATCGGAATAGATAAATACGTGGAGGGCGATGGTGTGCCCGAAAAAGACCGCGTACCGGCCGAACTGCGCGAGCCCATGAAAAAGATTCTGCGCGAATACCTGCTTTTCTCAGCGATTGAATTGCGCAATCTGGTGCGTGAGCAGGCCGGACAGGCGCCGATTGTGTTTGGCGGACCCGATGCTGAGGCCCAGGCCCGCTGGTTCGATCAGTCGCTGCGAGCCGTCTCTGACCTGACAAATTACCCGGCTCCCATGTATTTTCAGCTGAAAACCTTTCAGCATATTCAGGCCACCGTCCTGCAGGCAACGCGATCCCCGGGTAAACTGTTGGTATATGGCGGGTCCATCCTGCTCATATTGGGGGTTTTCTCCATGTTTTACATTCGTGATCGCCGTATCTGGATCTGGGTCAAACCAGGCGAGGGCGACCAGGACAGCCGCATGATGGCGGCCATGACGTCGCAAAAACGTACGCTTGATTTCAATCGTGAATTCGAGCGTTTCCGTCATCACTTTATCGGCAACGAAAAAGCCTAGGGGCATTTATGTCAAATACAATCGTGACTGCATCAGGAAACGCCGCCTCCAGTGCCGATAGCTGGAGCACTTCAGACCAGCTTTCCGACTGGGAAAAGAACATCTCTGAATCGGGCGACAGCCGCGTGCTGCGTGGCAAGCCGGACCTGACCGATATCGTGTTCCTGCTTGTGCTGCTGGCTGGCTCCGCTTATGCCATCGTCCAGTACGCCGACGCCATGGACTACTACGAGAAAGCCATTCTTGTCGGTATGTCATTTGTGGCTGCATGGCTGGGCTGGCTCTGGCGTCCCGCGCGCAAACTCATGATTGCCTGTGCCATCGCGGCCGGGCTTGCACTCTGGCTTTATGACGGGCAGCTCGCCAATGCCGAAAGCAATTTCCTGCTGAAATACCTGCTGTCCTCACAATCTGCCATTCTGTGGATGTGTGCCCTGTTTTTCATGGCCACGGTCTGTTACTGGATCGGCTTTGTCAGTACCACCGGGGCGTGGATGGGTTCTGCGCTGACCTGGGCAGGCGTTTTCGCCGGCTTCACCGGCCTGTTGGTACGCTGGCGTGAAGGCCACCTGATTGCACCAGACATGGGCCATATCCCAGTCAGTAATCTGTACGAAGTCTTTGTCCTGTTCTGTCTGATCACCGCGCTGTTTTATCTGTATTACGAAAAACGCTACAACACGCGTGCCCTGGGCGGCTTCGTGCTGCTGGTCATCTCTTCTGCGGTCATCTTTTTGCTCTGGTACACCTTTGAGCGCGATGCAGCCGTCATTACCCCCCTGAATAACGCCCTGCGCAGCTGGTGGATGAAACTGCATGTGCCGGCCAACTTTATCGGCTACGGCTCCTTCGCGCTGTCAGCCATGGTCGGGTTTGCCTATCTGGTCAAGCAGCATGGGGCCACAACATCCTGGAAACCGATGATACCGCTGCTGGTTATCGGGGGCGCCATGGTTTCAGAGGTCTTTATCTTCCGCGATAAGAATAACATGGGCTTCTGGTTCATCTATTTCGCGGTCAGCCTGCTGATCGTCGCCGGCATCCTGATGGGGCGTCGCGTCATCGCTGCCAAACTGCCGCCGCTGGAAGTGCTGGACGACATCATGTATCGCTCCATCTCCATTGGCTTCGCCTTCTTTACTGTGGCCACCATCCTGGGCGCATTCTGGGCAGCTGATGCCTGGGGTACCTACTGGCAATGGGATCCTAAAGAAACCTGGGCGTTTATCGTCTGGCTGAACTATGCGGCATGGCTGCACCTGCGCCTGATGAAAGGCATGCGTGGCACGTTTGCCGCGTACTGGGCACTGGTTGGCCTGGTCATCACCAGTTTCGCCTTCCTGGGCGTCAATATCTTCCTGTCCGGCCTGCATTCCTACGGCGAACTGTAAGCCGAAAAGGCCAATGTGAAAATCGGCGTTAGGGGAAAGAAGCCCGTAGAAGAAAAGCTGCAGGACAAAAAAAAGGGATACCAGGCATCAGATGCCGGGTATCCCAACAGGGAAATCAAATATTCAATATGTCATCAGGCCGGGCAGATCTTGTCGCGACAGGCGTGATATTTCATCTTTCGTCTAACGTCGGTGCCTCCTGGCAGCACTGGCGATCATCAATCCACCAAACACGCAAAAAGCGATCTAACCCGTTCGCTTTCAGTTCCCGCCATTATCTGAATCATCTGGCATATCTCACAGTTGTCATATCACTACTGCACTAAAGACTCGCTCCAGGCCACAAGAGCCGCAATATCTGAACTGTGGTGCAGCCCCGTAGCGACCATTTACTGTTGCGTCCCCCAGCGACGGACGGTGACCCGTTCCAGCGTTCGAAAAACCAGGTTCTCTACCAGCAGCCCCAGAATGACAACCATGACCAGGCCTGCAAAGACCTGCGCTGTTTCCAGTTCATTGCGATGCTGGAACACATACCAGCCCAGTCCACCCTGGCCAGACGACGCGCCAAATACCATCTCTGCGGCAATCAGCGTGCGCCAGGCAAATGCCCAGCCCACCTTGAGTCCGGACACAATTGAAGGCAGCGCCGCCGGAATCAGAATCGCCCACACAAAACGCAGTCCGCGCAAACCATAATTCTGTCCCGCCATGCGCAGTGTGGGCGGCACGCTCTGAAAACCGGAAAAGGTATTCAGGGCCAGGGGCCACATCACGGAATGAACCAAAACAAACAGCAGACTTGCTGTCCCCAGACCAAACCACATCAGAGCCAGTGGAAGCAGGGCAATGGCGGGCAAAGGATTGAACATGGAGGTAAGCGTAGACAACACGTCCCGACCCAGCCGCGTGGATATGGCAAATGTGGTCAGGAAGAATGCCAGCAACACGCCCAGAACATAGCCCTGAATCAGCACCGACAGTGATGTCACCATGCGTGCAGGCAGTTCGCCATTAATCAGGACGGTCCATAGCGCGCTTATTGTGGCGGTAAAAGTGGGCAGCAGCAGTTCATTGTCCTGGATGCGGCCAATCACCTCCCAGATCAGCGCAAGCACCAGCAGAATCAGTGCCTTGCGAACGCCGTCGTGATTCAGCCACCGGTGCAGCCGGCCTTGCGGTTCACGCAACTGGTCTGCATTGGCCGCAGGTGCCAGCGAAGACAACGGGGTTTCAAACTCCGCGCGGATAGGCGGTTCCAGATAGGGGTTCAACTGACTCATGACTTGCTCTCAGTTGCAAAAGGCAATGGCTCGTCAAAGAGCAAATGGTGAATGCGCTGCGTGGCCGCCTGGAACTCACTGCTGCCAGCACTCGCCAGACTGAACTGATGGCTGTTGAGTTCGGCTCGAACACGACCAGGGTGGGGCGACAGCAGAAGAATCCGGTTGCCAACGACCAAGGCCTCTTCAATCGAGTGGGTCACGAACATCAGCGTCACGCGTGTTTCTTCCCACAATTGCAATAATTCTTCCTGCATCTTGCGTCGTGTCAGCGCATCCAGCGCGGCAAACGGCTCATCCATCAGCAAAATTGCCGGTTCCATGGCCAGCGCGCGGGCGATGGCAACACGTTGCTTCATGCCGCCGGAAAGCGTGTGCGGATAAGCATGCAGAAAATTTCCCAGACCAACGCGTTGCAGATAATGCTCTGCACGTTCCCTGGCTTGCGCCTTATCCAGCTTGCGCGAGGCGCGCAGCGCAAACATCACGTTCTGTAATACGGTTTTCCACGGCGCCAGCTGATCGAATTCCTGAAACACCACAACACGATCAGGCCCAGGGCCGGAGATGCGTTTGCCATCCAGCGTGAATGTACCGGAGCGCGGCTTGATAAAACCGGCAGCCGCTTTCAGAAGACTGGACTTCCCACAACCAGACGGCCCAAGCAGAATGAAGCGATCACCCTGATAAATGGAAAAACTCACATCCCGTGTGGCCTGCACAATGGCAGTATCTGTCTCATACTGCAAATTCACGTGCTCTGCCTGCAGCAGAATACGGGACTCGCTTGCGGGTTGCTCAATTGCGCTCGATGTCTCGACCGCCTTTAAGGAATGGGATCGTTGCCTGCTTTCGCTTCTGGCACTTTCGTTGCCGGCAGTGCGAACCGCTGTCGAGGCACGAAGAGCGGCAGAATTGACAGACGAATTAGCCGTCGCCGGTCGTGCGTTGCTTCCCGCCCCTGCACCAGCGGGCGCGGACGAGAGTCTGTGAGAAAGTGCACTTAATGCAGTCGTCATATTTCAGCTGCCATTTTTATTCTGTTCGTCTTCAAAGAAGTAATCCTGATATGACGCGGGCTTGTTTTTGATGGCACCCACCTCGGACATGAACTGTGCCAATGGAAAGGTTCTTTCCGGAGACAGCTTCACATCAATGTCAGGATTTTTGATGATCTCGATCAGCAGATTACGGTCAATCTTGCTTCCTGCCGTGCGGATATACGCATCGGCCGCGCCTTCTGGATTCGATTTAATATAAGCCGCTGCTTCTTTCAATGAATCGACAAACGCCTGATAGGTTTTGGGATTTTCCTCGCGATATTCTGCGGTCGCGTACAGCACCGTGGAGGTTGACGGGCCGCCGAGCACATCATAGGAATTCAACACAGTATGCGCATCTTTATTGCCTTTGAGCTCCTGTTCCTGGAACGGCGGGGTGGCGAAATGCGCGTTGATTTCCGTGCCGCCCTTGATCACACTGGCCGTGGCTTCGGGATGCGGCAGCGTGACCGTCAGCGCGTCCAGCTTCCTGAACTGGTCCTTGCCCCATTTTTTGGAGGCGGCCAGTTGCAGAATGCGCGCCTGTACAGAAACCGTGGTTGCCGGCAGCGCAATGCGGTCCTTGCTGGTGAAGTCGGCAATGGATTTGACGTTTGGATTATTGCTGATCAGGTAATAAGGAAAATTGCCCAGCGAGGCAACGCCTTTCACATCATATTTGCCACGGGTCTTGTCCCAGATGGTCAGCAACGGGCCAACACCGGCGCCGGCAATATCAATGGAGCCCGACAGCAGCGCATCATTGATGGCCGCCCCACCCGATAGTTTGACCCACTCGGGCTTGATCTCAACGCCAGCGGCCTTGCCGTGTTTTTCTATCAGTTTCTGATCCTGAACCACCTGCAATAGCAGATAAACAATCCCGTGCTGCTCAGCAATCCGTAACTGGCCCTCGGCATGCGCCGTCGTGCTAACCAATGCAGAGGCGCAAAGGGCAAGGCCCGCAGACCGCAGTGACAAAAAGCGAAAGGGGTTTATTTTTGATATTTTGGACATCATTATCACTTTGAGTTTTCGATCATTAAACGGGCACAGTGCCTTCAACAGTGGTCCGGTTCAGACGACGCCGCTGGTCATCCGGCGTACCGCCAGCCAGATGAATCACAGAGCGGTTATCCCAGAACACCATATCTTCGTCCTGCCATTGATGCGTATAGATAAATTCAGGACGAATGCTATGCGCAAACAGCTCCTGCAGCAGATCATCACTCTCGTCCTGAGGCAGGCCCACAATACGGGACGTAAAGTGCTCATTAACAAACAGTGCCTTGCGGCCGTTCTCCGGATGGGTCACAACAACGGGGTGCACCACGGGTTTCACTTCGTCCAGCTGCGCTTGTGTCAATGCGGGACGCCACGGCGCCAGAGCACGCTGTTCTTCATAACGCTTGATATACGTGTGTTCGGCCTTCAGCGGTAGCAAAGTCTTCTGCAGGGCGGCGGGTAGCGTGTCCCAGGCAAGATGCATATTTGAAAAATGCGTATCACCACCCACGTCTGGCAGCTCACGAGCGTGCAATAGTGAGCCAAGACTTGGAACGGCCTTGTATGACAGATCCGAATGCCAGAATGCACCGGCATCCCCCAGACCAATAGGCTTGCCGTTCTCTTTAATATTGGAAATCTGCAGAATCTCTTCATGGCCGGGCAGCTGAAACTGCTTCAGCACATGGATCTGCAAAGGGCCAAAACGACGACTGAAATCAATATGCTGCTCGGGCGTAATATTCTGCTTGCGGAAAATCAGCACATGATGGTTTGCGAACGCCTGCCGGATTTGCGCGAAATCCTCATCAGACAGCGGCTGGCGCAGATTCAGGTCCAGCACCTCGGCGCCCAGTGGCGCTGCCAGTGGACGGATAACAAACCCGGCCTTGTGTACGGATGAAGTCGAGACGGCCGATGCGGCAGAGGGAGCATACGAAGTGGGTGTGCTCGACGCGGCAGAGGGCGCAGTCGTGGAAGAAGGGCTCGTCGCGACAGAGGCGACAGTTGGGGCCGGAGAATCATACGGAGCCGCCGGGACGGACTCCACGGAAACGGGAGAATGAATCGACTTATCGACTCGGGAATAAACAGCGGACATATGCGTTCAATGCTCTAAATCACAATTGAGATATGACAACTGTATATAAGGGTTCTTTATACGTAAAATAGAGAATTCTTATTTATATATCTGAATATATCGATCCAACCTCAGGATATGAGCGAACGTTATCATCACGTCTGAAATAAGTCAGACGTGATGCGTAACAGGTCAAGCAGGGTTATAGGATCAGATTGAAGAGCCGCAGGATTCAGGATGGAGACGGCAGCCCTTCGGGGCGTGAGTACAGTACCCGATGTATAAGAGGCAGGTAGATGCCATTCAGAATGCAGCCAGCAGTCTTCACCATACCGGCTGCCGCCGTTCAGGAAGTATGCCGCGGCCGTGCAAGTAGTAAGCCGCGGCCGCTCAAGACGCCCGCATCAGCTCCTCAAGATGTAGGCAGCATCTGTTCCGTTGCGAAAAGTGATTCCACCGTCTCACGGGGGCGGATCAGATAGACCTTGTCGCCATCGACCATCACTTCCGCGCTGCGGGGGCGCGTATTGTATTGGCCGGACATCACAAAGCCATAGGCGCCGGCAGACTCAATGGCCAGCAGATCATTCTGCGCCAGGGCCAGTTCGCGGTCGCGCGCCAGCCAGTCACCGCTTTCGCAGATCGGGCCCACAATATCGTACACCTGCGCTTTCGGTGCACCGTCTGCCGCTGCATCCTGCGCTGATTGGCTGACCGGGAGCACACCATGCCAGGCGTCATAAAGGGTAGGGCGCAGCAAATCGTTCATGGCTGCATCCACAATCGCGAAGTTCTTGCTCTCATGATGTTTCAGGTACTGCACGCGAGTCACCAGAATGCCGGCATTACCGACCAGCGAACGGCCTGGCTCCATAATCAGCTGCAAATGTTCGTAACCACGCGTCTGCAGCATGGCAAA
>JAFAGQ010000418.1 GCA_023422555.1 Pseudomonadota bacterium | reverse complement strand
GTCTGCAGATCTGAATCTGGAGCGGGAAACGAGTCTCGAACTCGCGACCTCAACCTTGGCAAGGTTGCGCTCTACCAACTGAGCTATTCCCGCGTTTTCAGCTGAAAATTTATTTGTAAATTCGAATCAGCTAAGCCCTAAATTATATACAAGCTAAATAAGATTCGCAACACTTTTTTCTGCTGTTGTCTTCAAAAATTTGACTCTGTATTTTTTATGCATCGTCAGATGAATAATCCATCTGATTTTCTCTGCACCGGCCCGGCTGCTAACTGCTATTGCCTGCCAAAAGAATCTCTTTAAGAAGAGGCGAGACTATAGCAGTAAATTATTTATAATGTCAAATTAATTTCACACAATGGGTGGCTTTTTTGATGCGGGAATCTACAACAGCGTATCGGGCGTCCGAACAAGGCTTATCCGCCGGTCAGGAAAAGGTCGCTGCTCAGGACCTGACTCACCTGAATACCCTGGGGCTTGTCTCGCATGCCGCGAACTATCTGCGGCTGCACGATGTTGCGCAATTGCCGCAGGTTACCCAATGGCAACAAGCGACCAGTCAGGATGTTTATGTGTTGGGCGGCGGGAGCAATCTGATCCTGCGCGAGCAGATTTCCCGTCCAGTCATCCATAACCAGCTCAGAGGTATCCGGCTTGTGCAGGAAACCGAAGACGCTTATTTGATTGAGGCTGCAGGCGGTGAAGTGTGGCACGACTTCGTTGCCTACTGCATAGAACAGGGATGGTATGGCCTGGAGAATCTGGCCCTGATCCCTGGTACGGTGGGCGCGTGTCCTGTACAAAATATCGGCGCCTACGGTGTCGAAGTTATGGACCGTATCCATGCGGTACATGCCTGGCATATTGCCGAGGGTCGCGAGCAGATTTTTTCCGACCAGGACTGCGCGTTTTCCTATCGCGACAGCGTCTTCAAAAAGCCCGCAGGACAGGGCTATCTGATTACTGCTGTGCAGTTCCGTTTACCCAAACAATGGGCGCCGGTCACAACCTATCCCGATCTGAAAAATGATCCTTCGCTTGCAAGCGAGGTGACACCACAAAAGATTTTTGCTGCGGTATGCCGGATCCGTCAGGCCAAGCTGCCCGATCCTGCGCAGATTGGCAACGCGGGCTCTTTTTTCAAGAATCCAATAGTGTCCGCCGAAATGCAAGCCAGCCTGAAAGAAACGTATCCGGCACTGGTCTCGTATGCGCAGCCCGATGGCAGCGTCAAGCTCGCTGCCGGATGGCTGATCGAACAGTGTGGCTGGAAAGGAAAATCACTGGGCCCGGTAGGTATGCACGCCAGGCAGGCTCTGGTGCTGGTTAATCACGGAGGCGCATCGGCGGCAGATGTGCTCAGGCTTGCCGACGCTGTGGTGGCATCAGTCAGCGAAAAATTCGGTGTGCAGCTCGAGCGCGAGCCCGTTCTTTTTGAGTAGTCTGTGGATTAGAAGCAAAGAGGCAATCAAATGATTGCCTCTACAGGTTGATTCCGGAAAATACCTGGTATGCAGCATGCCTTGAAAATCAAAAGCTGCAAATCAGACAGATTTGTTTCCGAAGTGTTGGCTCAGCCTCCGATGACCTGCTGCATAGAGAATAATCCCTCTGTCTTGTCTTTCAGAAAGAGGGCAGCGCGAAGGCTTCCCTGAGCGTAGGTGCTGCGGCTGGAAGATTTGTGCGCGATCTCGATACGTTCGCCTGCACCAAGGAACATGACGGTGTGGTCGCCAATGACGTCTCCGCCTCGGACCACAGAAAAACCAATCTGGCCGTCCTTGCGCGCACCGGTGTGACCGTGGCGGCTCCAGTCTGCGATATCGTCCAGTTTCTTGCCCCAGGCATTAGCGATGGTTTCACCCATAATCAGGGCCGTACCGGATGGCGCATCCACTTTATGGCGATGATGGGTTTCAGAGATTTCCACATCGTATCCGCTATTGAGCATTCTTGCCGCCTGCTCCAGCAGTTTCAGCGTAGCGTTCACGCCGATACTCATGTTCGGCGCAAACACGATTGCAATTTTTTTGGCAGCCGAGGCAATGGCGGCCTGTCCATCGGCGTCAAAGCCGGTGGTACCGATGACCATTTTTGTGCCATATTCTTCGCAGGCTTTAATGTGTGCCAGTGTGCCTTCGGGGCGAGTGAAGTCGATCAGACAATCACAGTCTTTAAGTACAGCCAGGTCACTGCCCAGTTTCACACCGGTCTGCTTGCCCAGAAATGCGCCCGCATCTTCGCCAAGGTGGCTGCTGCCTGAATGATCCAGCGCGGCCGCGAGGGTCAGATCGGCATGGGACAGAACGGCTTCGATAAGCATGCGGCCCATGCGGCCGCTTGCACCGGAAATGGCAATGCGCATATTCAAGTGATTCCTGTGACTGAACCGTTATAGCAAAACCCGATTACTGGACTCGGGTTGCGCCAGGTGCAGGTTCTGTGTTGATCTGTTCGTTGGCAGGAGCTGCCGGGGCTGCTGGCGCTGCGGGCGCCACTGCACCGGAGGCGTTACCCTCTTCCATTGGATAGGTAGTGACTTCACTGCCTTGTGTTCCGGCGGGAGCGGCCTGCAGGGCGGCAGGATCTGTCACCTCTGTGTCGGGAACCGCATCACCCGCTTTGTAGAGGCGTGCTTCCTGTTTGAAAGGCTGGAAGGAGGGCTGCTGGTCACCTTCCCAGCGGTCTACGCGACCATTGACAAACCAGACGGAAAACTTGCGCTCTACCGGATCACCGTAACCCGGTTTGAAGTAATACGGGTAGTCCCAGCGATCGGGGTGGAAGATATCGACAAGCGTTGGAGAGCCCAGCGCGTAGCGCACCTGATCCTGAGTCATGCCTTTTTGCAGCAAAGCCACATCTTCGGCGGTGATCCAGTTACCTTGCTGAACAGAAGGCCTGTATGGGAAACCCCATTCTCCTGAGGCGCAGCCACCCAACACGGCAAGTGCTGTAAGGGATGCGACCAGACCATACCGGATACGGGGGAAAAGGCGAGTTTGGTTCATGACTTGGCGACGTTCCTGTATTTGGACTCGTAAAAGCGTTATGATAATAGTTCTGGGCAATCAATAGGATTGTTTAGCCA
>JAFAGQ010000358.1 GCA_023422555.1 Pseudomonadota bacterium | reverse complement strand
AAAGAATACGCTAAAGTTGCAATTGTACACATGTATCAGTATTTTTAGGAGCTATGTTCATGCTGGAATCATTGTTCAAACTCAGGGAGCATGGCACGAATGCCCGTACGGAGATTCTTGCCGGCCTTACAACCTTCCTGACGATGTCTTACATCATTTTTGTGAACCCGGACATTCTGGGTACCACAGGCATGGACAAAGGCGCGGTATTCGTGGCGACCTGCCTGGCCGCAGCCCTGGGTTGCCTGATTATGGCCTTTCTGGCTAACTGGCCTATCGGCATGGCGCCAGGAATGGGGCTGAACGCCTTTTTTGCCTTTGGCGTTGTCGGGGCCATGGGCTATTCGTGGCAACAGGCGCTAGGCGCCGTTTTTGTTTCCGGCGTCATTTTTCTGGTGCTATCTGCCACCGGTATCCGGAAATGGCTGATTGAGGGCATTCCCAAATCGTTGCGTTCTGCCATCGTTGCCGGTATCGGTCTGTTCCTCGCACTGATCGCACTGAAATCGGCCGGGATTGTTGTTGGTAACCAGGCAACACTGGTGGCACAGGGTGATCTGAAATCCCCAACCGTTCTGCTGGCCATTCTGGGCTTCTTCATTATCGTCTGCCTGGACGCCTTGCGAGTCAAGGGAGCCATCCTGATCGGGATTCTGGCTGTCACCATCCTGTCTGCCCTGCTGGGATTGAGCGCCCCCATTACCAGCATCGTGTCAACGCCCCCAAGCATTGCACCCACTTTTCTGCAACTGGATATTGCAGGAGTGCTGAATCAGGGTTTCCTGCATATCATTCTGGTCTTCGTATTGGTGGAAATTTTTGATGCCACCGGCACCCTGATTGGTGTGGCCCGCCGGGCCAATCTTCTGCCCGAAGGCAAACCGAATCGACTGGGACGCGCCCTGTTTGCCGACAGCACGGCTATCCTGGCTGGCTCTGCCCTGGGTACCAGCAGTACCACCGCGTTTGTGGAGAGTGCTGCGGGTGTGCAGGCTGGTGGCCGCACAGGACTGACAGCGCTGATCGTAGGCATTATGTTCCTGCTGAGCCTGTTCTTTGCACCGCTTGCTGGCGTTGTGCCTTCGTACGCTACTGCCCCTGCCCTGCTCTACGTTGCCGGTCTGATGGTGCGGGAACTGGTTGAAGTGGAATGGAACGATATTACAAATGCCATTCCCGCCGCGCTGACCGCCGTCATCATGCCATTTACCTATTCGATTGCTGAAGGGATCGCCTTTGGCTTTATCAGCTATGTCATCATCAAAACATTCACCGGGCGTTTCCGTGAGATTCATATTGCAACACTGCTTATCGCTGTATTGTTCGTGCTCCGGTTCGCTCTAGAGTAACAGCTGGATTGAATCACGGGCATGGCCGCCCATGCCCGTTCACATCCCCGCCGATGTGCAAGACTGAATGAGGCGGAAATACATCAGAACCGCAGGCAACACGCTTGCGGTTTTCTTTTACGTTCAGGCTTATATCGTTAACAAATGAATTACACTTTGGGCTCATAGCGATTCATAATGGACGCAATAAAAATATTCAACTAGTAATATCAAGGCGTCGTCCCTATATTCAATAGACCCATCAATATGAAACTATTGACTAAGCTGACAGTCCGCAACCTAACTGGAGAACCATAATGGCAATTACCGAACTGACAAAAGATACATTCCAGCAGGCTATTAAAGAAGACAATACCCTCATCATCGATTTCTGGGCACCATGGTGCGGTCCCTGCAAACAATTTGCGCCCACTTTTGAAAAAGCGGCAGAGACACATCCCGACATTGAATTTGCCAAAGTCAATACCGAAGAGCAGCAGGAACTGGCCGGTGCATTGGGCATTCGCTCCATTCCTACACTGATGGTATTTCGTGAGCGCGTGATGCTGTTCTCTCAGGCAGGTGCCCTGAGCCCTGGCCAACTGGATGAACTCCTGGAGAAAGTCCAGGCCGTGGATATGGAAAAAGTGCATCAGGAGATTGCCACTGCCGAGGCCAAGGCAGCGGAAGAAAATGCCTGATCTCAGGCCATGAATGCAAGGGGCGCATTGGCGCCCTTTTTTTTTTTTGTGCTTTACCTATGAGCCCGATAGGCGGGGTACCACCGGTCTTGTGTGCGCTAACGATTTCAGACGTCCGCAGCGGGAAACTTCATGTTTCCGACACCGTCCACTGCCCTTTTCCCTTGGTCTGATCGGTATACAGTTCCTGCAGCGCAGTCAGTTCGCTGCTTGGCACTGTCAATGTCCAGACCACCCCTTCTGCGCCGTAATCTTCGTTGCAAATAGTGGCGCCTGCCTGCTCCAGCCGGGCCTTGACGCGTTCAGCGTCAGAGTAAACGCAGCTGCACTGCACCGTCGTTGAGGGAACAATGAGTGTTTTTGAGGCCGCGTCCAGACACTTTGCCGCACAGCCGCCGTAAGCTCGGACCAGACCGCCGGTACCCAGCTTGGTACCACCAAAATAGCGGATGACCAGCACAGCCACATTGTTCAGCGCTTTTCCTTCAATCGCCTGCAAAATAGGGCGGCCGGCAGTCCCGCCTGGCTCTCCATCATCGTTGAATCGATAGCCATCATCCGTCTTATAGGCCCAGCAATTGTGGGTGGCCTGCGGGTCCGCAACCGATGCGAAAAAAGACAACGCCGCTTCAGCGCTGTTGACTGGCGCGGCGTGGGCAATAAAGCGGCTTTTCTTGATCTCTTCTTCAAAGCGGCAGGCTGCCGTCAGTGTTGAAAACAATTCGGCCATGGCTTGTCGCCCTTACTCCTCAATACCTCGGGAATTCAGGTAATCATCGTAGCTGCCGTGGTAATCATTCAGCGTACCATCGGGCATGATCTCAATGATCCGCGTGGCAAGTCCTGAGACGAACTCACGGTCATGGGATACAAAAATCAGCGTGCCCGCGAATTTTTCCAGAGCGAACTGCAGAGACTCAATGGATTCCATATCCAGGTGATTGGTCGGTTCATCCATCAGCAGCACATTATGACGACCAAGCATCAGTCTGCCGAAAGTCATGCGGTTCTTTTCACCTCCGGACAGAACAGGGACATCCTTGACGATATCATCCGCGGAAAACAGCAGACGTCCAAGTACGGAGCGGATTGCCTGATCTTCGTCGCCAGGCTTGCGGTGTTCGCCCATCCAGTCAAATACGTTGATCTTCTTTTTGAAGTCTTCCGATACGTCCTGCGGCATATAACCAATATCGGCATTTTCAGACCACTTGATGGAACCGCTGTCGGGCGCCAGATCCTGGGCGAACAGGCGCAGCAGCGTGGTTTTACCCACCCCGTTAGCACCAATAATGGCGATTTTCTGTCCGGCTTCGACCATAGCCGAGAAGTTGGAAATGATCGGCTTATCGTATGCCTTGCTCACTTTCTCTGCCGTTACCGCCTGGCGATGCAATGGCTTGTTCTGTTCAAAGCGGATATACGGATTCTGGCGTGAAGAAGGCTTCACTTCAACCGTGTCCGCCTTGATCCGATCGATCTGCTTGAGGCGCGACGTTGCCTGGCGGGACTTGGATTTATTGGCCGCAAAACGGCGGACAAAGTCCTGGAGTTCTGCGACACGCTCCTTGGCCTTGGCATTATCGGCCACCAGACGCTGGCGAGCCTGCGTGGAGGCCAGCATATAGTCATCGTAATTGCCGGGATACAGACGAATCTCGCCGTAGTCCAGATCGGCCATATGCGTACAAACCTGATTCAGGAAATGTCGATCGTGACTGATGATAATCATGGTGCTCTGATAGCCGTTGAGCACGTTTTCAAGCCAGCGAATCGTATTGATATCCAGGTTATTGGTGGGCTCGTCCAGCAGCAGGACATCGGGATTGGAGAACAGTGCCTGCGCCAGCAATACGCGCAGTTTCCATCCTGGTGCGATTTCACGCATTGGCAGATTGTGCTGCTCTACCGGAATATCCAGTCCCAGCAATAGCTCACCGGCTCGCGCTTCGGCAGTATAGCCGTCATATTCAGCAAACTTGGCCTCGAGCTCGGCGGCGCGCATATAGTCGTCGTCAGTGGCTTCCAGATCGGCATAAATGGCGTCACGCTCGTGCATGGCCTGCCACATTTCGGTGTGACCCATCATGACCACATCCAGCACACGCATATCTTCAAATGCGAACTGATCCTGACGCAGTTTGCCCAGGCGAACGCCCGGATCCAGCGACACGTTACCCGAGGTGGCCTCCAGGTCTCCGCCAATGATTTTCATGAACGTGGACTTACCCGATCCATTTGCACCGATCAGGCCATAGCGATTCCCGCCTCCGAATTTGACACTGACGTTTTCAAATAGCGGTTTGGGACCAAACTGGATTGTTAAATTAGCGGTAGAAATCACAACGTGTTCGAAGCCTTTGTGGGGAGTTTTAAAAAAAATCAAACGCGTTCAAGACTGCCGAACGCGTTATTCATATGCTACTTGCGCCCTAAGGCGCCGGTGAACGATCAATGACGATGTTCCCGATGGTCATGATCATGACCATGATGATCATGATCGTGGTCGTGATCATGATCGTGATGATGTTCATCGATCACCAGATAAGCCATACCTGACTCTGTTGCCAGCCCGACTTTCTTTCCTATTGGTAACGTGACGCGCACATCACCATGACCATACGGCAGACCCGTGACCACGGGCAAACCAGTATTGGCGCGCAGCCAGCGTACCACTTCCGGCATATCAAAACCTTTGTCGTTGGCGCTGAGTTTGTACCCGGTGAAGTGACCCAGTACGATTGCCTTCTGCTTTGCAAAAATGCCGGCATGCAGCAGTTGAGCCAGCATACGCTCTACGCGGAACGGATACTCGCCTACGTCTTCCAGAAACAATATGCCATTCTTGATTTTTGGCATATAGGGCGTACCAATGAGGGAGGCAACCATGGCAAGGTTTCCGCCCCAGAGCGTACCCCGGGTATCGACCGCATCTGAACCTTCAGATTCGAAACTGAGAATCTCCAGTTCACCATGCATGACCTCCAGAAAGATGTCATATGTCAGTTCGTCGACATTGTCCTTACCGAAATCCAGCAAATTGGGGCCCGTAAAACTGCTCATGCCGGTTTTTGCCAGCAGCGCCAGATTGAATGCAGTGAAATCGCTGAACCCGACATAACGCTTTGGATTGCGCTCGATCAGCTTCCAGTCTATCCGGTGCAGAATCCGGCTCAGGCCGTAACCACCACGGGTAGGCATGACGATGCCACTGCGATGCCGTGCCGCCCGTGCGATGGCTGCAAGTCTGTCCTCGTCGTCGCCCCCAAACCGCATATCCTGGCGCAGCGCCGCTTTATCCACGGTGACTTTTACGCTGGACTGCTTCAGATTCTCAATTGCGCGTTCCAGAAATTCCGGATTCTGGACAAAACCAGAGGGTGACAGCGTATAGATTTGCAGCTTTTTCTTGTAGCGTGTTGGCTGGTAAGCGACGTCATCGGCTTCATCGAAAAGGATCTGGGCGTCGTTCAGCTGTTCCTGAATACGGCCCTTTTTGCCATGGGAAGAAGCATTGCTCATGGTGTCGATTTCCTGCGTTCCTGAAAAAAACGGCGAAGCAACTGGCCGCATTCATTTTTCATCACCCCCGACACGATGACGGTGTGATGATTGATCTGTCTGTTTTCCTGCACCGCTATGACGCTGCCACAGGCACCGGTCTTGGGGTCAGCAGCCCCGTAAACCACCTGATTTACCCTTGCATGCGTAATGGCCCCCATGCACATGATGCAGGGTTCCAGCGTGACGTACAGGGTAATGCCGGGAAGCCGATAGTTGTGCAGATCGCGACCACATTCACGCAGGGCCATAATTTCCGCATGCGCCGTGGGATCGCTGTCTGTAATCGTTCTATTGTACCCTTTTCCGAGTACTTTCCCTAAGGAATCGACCGCAACCGCCCCAACCGGCACTTCGCCCAACGCGTAAGCCAGCTGCGCCTGCTCCAGGGCCAGAGCCATGAATTCGGAATGATTGAGGACGTTTGCTTGCATCGTAGCGGTTTATCAGGATATTGAGGAATTACCCAGCAGTTCGGCTGGCGGGCTAATTGGATTACCGGCCATCACTGGACGTTGAAAATTGTTGAGTATCTTAACAGACTCAAGGGTGCGTTTTAGAATGAGTCGTTGTAGTCGATACCGCGACCCACATACAATGCGAATGACATCGTGTTAACATGTACTTTGTTTGTAACACAAGAGAGGGTCACGACATGAGCGAAGCCACCTTCACCTTTAGGGTCGACGAAGCACTGAAAGCCGAATTTTCCACGGCCGCAAAAGCCCGCGACCGTAGTGCTGCTCAGCTCCTGCGGGATTTCATGCGCGATTTCGTTCGACAGCAAGAGGACGCGGCCGCGCATGATGCCTGGTTCCGTCGCCAAGTTCAGATCGGCCTGGACTCGGCCAATGCCGGTGATGTGATCCCGGCAGCCGAAGTAGAAGCCGAAGCTGCCGCCTGGCGAGCCGAAATGCGGCGTAAAATTGGAGGTGCCTCTGAATCGTGAAGTTAGTCTGGACACTGCCAGCATACGCTGACAGGAAGAAAATACGTGAGTACATCGCACAACACGCACCGGCTGCGGCATTGGCGCTTGATCAGCAGCTTTCAGACAAAGCCAGTCTGCTATGCGAACATCCCGGTTTGGGCAGAATGGGGCGGGTACCTGGCACCCGCGAGCTTGTTGCTCACCGAAATTACATTCTTATTTACGATACGGTCGGCGAGATCGTGCGTATTCTTCGTGTGCTGCACGCGGCCAGGCAATGGCCGCCACGACACAAAATGAGCGAGCAATTGAAAGGTATCTCTCGCCCTCACGTAGCCGAGCCATTGGAGGACGGCGCACCGCCATTCGCTCGAACTGAGAAATACCTCCAAGATCAATTGTGCAAGGACGTACTCGGCCGAACTGGCGAAAAAGCCATGTTCGAACTTGCCCGCCAGGCTCAGGAATTAAGGTTGGGGTATGAATGAGACATCTCCGATTAGCAGCGATCTTCGATGCATGCGTGCTTTTTAGACCCGATCTCATACTTTCGCAGATAGATCGGGCACGATATTCGTGTAGCAACACCAATCGCAGATAGTTCGCCTGCAACAGCACTTGTCGTTAGTCAATAATACCAGCATTAATTCCATGCTAAAACGATGCCTGCGCTGACTACTGCTTCCAGATCCTACCAGACATAAGTACAAAAAAGCCCGCAATGACGCGGGCTTAGCTGCTTCTTATGCATTCAGATGCCTGGTCGTGCCAGACGCGGGATCATTCCCACTCAATCGTTGCAGGCGGTTTGCTGGAGACGTCGTACACGACTCGGTTGATACCACGAACCTCATTGATAATGCGGGAAGAGACGCGTGCCAGCAGTGAGTATGGCAATTGCGCCCAGTCTGCCGTCATGAAATCGGACGTCTGTACGGCGCGCAGCGCGACAACGTAGTCGTATGTGCGGCCATCGCCCATGACACCAACAGATTTAACGGGCAGGAAGACGGCGAAAGCCTGGGATGTGAGATCGTACCAGGTCTTGCCTGTTTCTTCGTCCGTGGTATTGCGCAGCTCTTCGATGAAGATGGCGTCTGCCTTGCGCAGCAGATCCGCATACTCTTTCTTGACTTCGCCCAGAATCCGAACGCCAAGCCCTGGGCCTGGGAATGGATGGCGATAAACCATATGATGAGGCAGGCCGAGAGCCAGACCCAGTTCGCGAACTTCATCCTTGAATAGTTCACGCAAGGGTTCCAGTAACTGCAGATTGAGTGTTTCCGGCAATCCACCCACATTGTGGTGCGACTTGATGGCGACTGCCTTACCGGTTTTGGCGCCAGCCGATTCAATCACATCAGGATAGATCGTGCCCTGGGCAAGCCAGCGCGCACTCTTGCGCTTTCCGGCTTCCTGCTGGAACACTTCAACAAACTCACGTCCGATGATTTTGCGTTTCTTCTCTGGATCAGTTTCACCAGCCAGTTTGCTCATGAATGCCTCGGTCGCATCGACGTGAATCACGTTAACTCCCAGATGCTCACCGAACACGGTCATGACCTGTTCTGCCTCATTCAGACGCAGCAAACCGTGATCCACAAAAACGCAGGTGAGCTGATCGCCAATAGCCTTGTGAATGAGCGCTGCCGCAACAGACGAATCGACGCCGCCAGACAGGCCCAGAATCACATCATCTGTTCCCACCTGCTCACGGATGCGGGCTACCGCTTCTTCCACGTAATCAGGCATATTCCAGTCATTGCTGCAACCACAAATGTCATTGACAAAGCGGTTCAGAATTGCCCGGCCCTGGGTGGTATGTGTGACTTCGGGATGAAACTGCAGACCGTAAAAATGACGGGTCTCGTCGGCCATACCGGCTATCGGGCAAGAAGGTGTTGAGGCCATGAGCACAAAGCCCTCAGGCAGTTCTGTCACCTTGTCGCCATGGCTCATCCAGACCTTGAGCATGCCGTGACCTTCCGGCGTAACGAAATCAGAAATGTCATTCAACAAGGCGGTGTGGCCGTGAGCCCGGACTTCGGCGTAACCAAACTCGCGATGATCCGACCAGCTGACTTTTCCGCCCAGCTGGGACGCCATGGCCTGCATGCCATAGCAAATACCCAGCACCGGCACACCGAGTTCAAATACCGCGTGAGGCACCTTGAGCGATGCCTCGTCGTAGGCTGATGAATGGCTACCTGAGAGGATCACGCCCTTGAGGCCCAGCTCCTGCTGTTCCTTCAGGAATGCCGCATCAACATCTCCAGGATGAATTTCACAAAACACCCCCGCTTCGCGCACACGTCGCGCAATGAGTTGGGTCACCTGTGAACCGTAATCGAGAATCAGAATCCGCTGATGCATGCTATATTCGCCTGAGGACAAAAGAAATA
>JAFAGQ010000310.1 GCA_023422555.1 Pseudomonadota bacterium | reverse complement strand
TGCCTGCAAAATGAAATTATAAGCGCTTAGCGCGCAAAATACCTTACAGCCTGCTGTTGTCTGTGATCTGCTGCAGTGCGCCCAGCGCCAGTTTTTTCAGTTCGACCAGATAGCCATGGAAGAAATGCGTTGCCTGCGGAATGACAGAAACAGGTACGCGGTAGTCGGCAATCCAGTCAAACACTTCCTGTAAGGGCACGACGTCATCACGTTCGCCATGGATGACAATAATATTTTCCGGCAGCTGGACCTCGCGCCAGACGAAACGCTTTACTGCAGTCCCCACCAGGGTGAGCAGTTGCGGCAAAGGCTGATTTTTTTCTTCGGCAAGCACCGAGTATAGCTGCGCCGCCACCGACGTGCCGAATGAGAAACCTGCCAGCAGCCAGGGCTTGCCGTCAAGCTCGGGGTGAGCCTTCAGAAACGCCTGAATCAGCAGTTGCATATCCTCTGTTTCACCGCGAGACTTGTCAAACGTACCGCCCGATTTACCGACACCGCGGAAGTCGGGACGAATGGCGGCGTAACCGGCCTGTGCATACGCGCGGGCCAGGGTGGTGACAACCTTGTTGTTGCGTGTGCCTTCGTGCAGGGGATGGGGGTGCAGAACCAGCGCCCACCCACGCAGGGGCGTATCGGGATCAGACTGGTCCGGCCAGTCGATGACGCAATCAATATGTCCTGCAGCGCCGGTGGCGCCAAAAGCTTCGGTTCGAATTGCCATTATTTTAAAGGTCCGACTTCAATCGCGCCGGGACGAAATTCAGTGGGGGTGCGAACGGCAGCGCCCATGCGGGTTTCGCCGGGCTTGAAGCCGAACCAGCCAGCGCCCAGCCCGTAGGTAAGCACATTGGCGGCGACGATGATGAAAAAGAGAGTGCGCATTCTAGGCGTCCCGTGAGTCCTGAGCAACGGCGCGCAGCCCGTCAAGAACCGGCGACTCGCACTCGATTAGCGGTATTGTACCAAATCCCATGTCCACGCTGCATGAATCAAGACGGGCCTGTAGCTCCGGGAGAATGGCAGCGCGTGCGCCCCCGGTGACGAACACTCGCGGGGCCTGTCCGAGCTGTTCCGCGACCTGTTGCCACTGGCGAAGAACGGCGCCGGTCTGCGCCGCAACAATGCCTGTTGCGATCGCCGCCTGTGTATTCTGCGGGAATGCCGGCCAGCGCTGCCCGGGCATGGGGGCAATGGGGAGTCGGGCAGTTCCCGAGCCAAGCGAAGACTGCATCATGCTGACGCCAGGCAGAATCAGCCCGCCCAGAAAGGTTTCATGACCATCGATGGTATCAATGGTGGTGGCCGTTCCAAAACTGACCAGCATCATGGGGCCGTCCACGGGGCGGCTCATGAGGATACCCAGCAGACCCAGCCAGCGATCCGGTCCCAGTTCGGCAGGATTGTGATATCGGTTCTTCAGTCGCAATAATTGCGTACCGGGAGTCAGCCATTCGATGGGGCACGGCGCCAGAATGGCATCGAGTTCCCGGCGGATGGCATCGGTCGTCACACTGACGCCAATGGCACGTTGCGGTGACTGCGTCAGATTCGCCACCAGATCGGCCAGGGTATTGAGGGCATCGGGCGTAAAGGTGCGTATTGGCGGCGTACGTACCGGCTGGGTACGCGTCGATTCACTGCCAGTATCTGTGCCGGACGGATCAAAAACCGAGACTTTGACCCGCGAATTGCCGGCATCGATGAGAACAATTGACATGGGTTAGTCCTGGTTCTTCGGCCGGATGGAAATATCGCCGATGGTAATGGCGTGCAGGCGTGCATCGCTTTCCACCAGCAGACATGCATCGCTGTTGACGCCGCGAGCCGGGCCGGAAAGTACGACCCGGTCATCGACCACGACGTTGACGTCCTGTTCGTGCAAAGCGTCAATCTGGTGGTGACGTTCCATAAAGGCCTCGAACCCCTGCTGCTCGTACTGGGCGAAAGCATCCCGCCAGGCCCGCGCGATACGCGCCACGAGAAGCGCAATGTCTTCCGAGGGGCCGGTATCTCCGTTGATATCACTCAATACCGACGTCCAGTCGGCGACTTTGCGACCCAGATGCCGCGTCAGTTCCACCGCACTGGACAGATTCATGCCCATGCCGACAATCACCACATGGTGATGCTGCGATTCGCGTTTCGCAGGGCGGGTGGATTCGACCAGCAGTCCTGACAGTTTGGCCTGGTCATAAAGAATATCATTGGGCCATTTCATGAGCAGGCGATCCTGCACGGCAGGGCCGGCGATTTTGCGCAGCTGCTCGCAGGCAACGATGCCCGCCACAGGGGCCAGCATCGGCAGACGGGCAGGTGGCACAAATACGTCATAGGCGCAGGAAAACATGAGTGTGGAGCCCGGTGTATCCTGCCACTTGCGCCCCGCCCTGCCTCGACCACTGGTCTGCGTATGCGCGCCCAGCAGCGCCGGCCGGCCCATTTCCGATTGGGTACTTCTGACTTCCTGCATCAGGTTGACGTTGGTTGAGCCCACCTGCTCAACCCAGGCGATCCCGGCAAAAT
>JAFAGQ010000279.1 GCA_023422555.1 Pseudomonadota bacterium | reverse complement strand
GTTTCGTATTAATTTTCTCTGATTAAAGGTTTTTTATGTCCGCTCCCCGCGTTGGCTTTGTCAGTCTGGGCTGCCCGAAGGCGCTTGTTGACTCTGAACGCATCCTGACCCAGTTGCGCACCGAAGGGTATGAAATTTCGCCCTCCTACGAAGGCGCCGATGTGGTCGTGGTCAATACCTGTGGTTTTATCGACAGTGCCAAGGCTGAATCTCTGGACGCCATCGGTGAAGCCATTTCATCCAACGGCAAAGTCATTGTCACCGGCTGTATGGGAGTCGAAGAGCAGGTCATACGAGAGGTGCACCCACGCGTTCTCTCTGTTACCGGCCCGCAGCAATACGAAGAAGTCGTGCGCGCCGTGCACGGGGTGGTCCCGCCTGCCGCCGATCACAACCCTTATGTGGACCTGGTGCCGCCGCAAGGCATCAAGCTCACGCCGCGCCATTACGCTTATCTTAAGATTTCCGAAGGCTGTAATCACCGCTGCAGCTTCTGTATTATCCCGTCCATGCGCGGCGATCTGGTCAGCCGGCCTGTGGGCGATGTGCTGGCCGAGGCTCAGCGTCTGGCCAATGCGGGTGTAAAGGAATTGCTGGTTATCTCTCAGGACACGAGTGCCTACGGCGTCGATATCAAATACCGCACCGGCTTCTGGAACGGCCGCCCCGTGCGCACGCGCATGACAGAACTGTGCAATGCCCTGTCTGATCTTGGCATCTGGGTCCGACTGCATTATGTCTATCCTTATCCAAGCGTCGATGAAGTCATTCCCCTGATGGCCGAAGGCAAAATCCTTCCCTATCTGGATATCCCGTTCCAGCATGCCAGCCCCAAAGTGCTCAAAGCCATGAAGCGGCCTGCCTTTGAGGATCGCACACTGGCGCGCATCCACAAATGGCGTGAAACCTGTCCGGACCTGACCATCCGTTCTACCTTTATTGTGGGCTTCCCGGGCGAAACGGAAGAAGACTTCCAGTATCTGCTGGACTGGATGACGGAAGCACAACTGGATCGCGTGGGCTGTTTTCAGTATTCGCCGGTAGAAGGTGCACCCGCCAACGCGCTGGACAACCCTGTGCCCGACGAGGTCAAGCAGGATCGCTGGGAACGTTTCATGGCACACCAGCAGGCAATTTCAACGGCTCGTCTGGCGCAAAAAGTCGGCCGTCAGATCGATGTTCTGGTTGATGAAATTGACGAAGATGGTGACGCCGTGGGTCGCTCTCACGCCGATGCGCCGGAAATTGATGGCTGTGTGTTCATCAGCAGCACCCAAAAGCTGCAGCCTGGTCAGATTGTGCGCTGTACCGTAACTGACAGCAACGAATACGACCTGTGGGCCGATCACATCGTCGCTTCCTGAAGGGCGTGACAGAATGAAAATGCCTGCTTACCGGCTGCTGGCCTTTGATTTTGACGGCACGCTGGCCGACACCCTGCCCTGGTTCGACACTGTACTGGCCAGCGTGGCTGAAAAATACGGCTTTCGCAATCCTGCAGAAGACGAAAAGGATGCCCTGCGTCATCGGGACGTGCGACAAATTCTGAGTACGCTGGACATCCCTTTCTGGAAAGCGCCGGCCATTCTGATGGAATTTCGTCAGCGCATGCAGGAGGCCGCTCCCAACGTAGCGCTTTTTGATGGCATCGAATCGGTACTGGCTGCCCTCAGGCAGGCCGGCTATCAGCTTGCGGTACTCAGTTCCAATAGTGAAGAGAATGTGCGTCGCACCCTGGGTGCGGCGGCGCAATTGATCGACCAGTATCGCTGCGGCAGTGATCTGTTCGGCAAGGCATCACGACTGAAAACCCTCTATCGACAAACCGGCTGTACCGCGGCAGACTGTCTGCTGATTGGCGACGAGATCCGCGACATCGAAGCCGCGCGCGAGTCAGGCTGTGCTGCAGCCAGCGTTGCCTGGGGATATAACCACCCCGATGCCCTGTCGGCGAAACATCCCGACTACCTGTTCCGGACACCGGCAGACATCTGTCGGCAACTGTTGCCAGCCTGAGGTGCCCTGAGGTAGTGGATACCGAGAGTGGGCAGCTAAGACATCTGAGATATCTGAGACAGCCGAGACAGCATTAAGGTCGCTGATACTGGACTGCATCCGTGGCTGCGGATCCGAGGCCTGGCTCTCACCAATCCGCTTATTTCTCCAGCGGTGGCTTCCACCCGCTCACAAAGACCGACACGGGTTGCCGCTTGCCACCGGCTTTCTGTAGCTGCAGCAGACGCAATACGCCTTTACCCGTAGCAACATCGATACCCTCAGGCGAGACCGCAAGAATGGTGCCCGGCTCTGCATTGGCACGGGTAGACTGGCCCTGATCTGCAGCCACATCCATTACCGAGGCTTCCCAGACTTTGACAGGATCGGCAAGACCCGGCAGGCGAATTGTCGCCCCCGGGAAAGGATTGAAAGCGCGAACTCGACGTGCGAGAGTCCGGGCATCGAGCGTCAGATCCAGGGCAGCTTCCCGCTTGTCCAGTTTTTCCGCGTAAGTCACACCCTGTTCCGACTGCGGTGTGGACGCAAGCTTTCCATCGGCATCCAGTTTCTTCAGAACCGAGACAATTTGCTGCGCCCCCATGATGGCCAGTTCATCATGCAGCCCGGCGGCTGTCTGATTCTCAATGGGCAGCGAGGCCTCGCTGATGACGTTGCCGGTATCCAGACCGGCGTCCATCTGCATGATTGCAATGCCGGTCTGTGCGTCACCTGCCTCAATGGCGCGCTGTATGGGTGCGGCACCGCGCCAGCGCGGCAGCAGGCTCGCGTGGATATTCAGGCAACCATAACGAGGCAGATCCAGCACCCACTGGGGCAGAATCAGTCCATAGGCGGCAACCACCATCACATCGGGTTTGACCGCCAGCAAGGTTTGCCTGGCCTGTTCCGCCTCTTCGGGATATTTACCATCCAGCCTGAGACTGACCGGCTGAATGATGGCAATATCGTGCTCAAGTGCGTGCTGTTTGACCGGACTTGGCGTCAGGCGCATCCCTCGTCCCGCCGGACGATCCGGCTGCGTCATCACAAGAGGAACGGAAAAGCCGGCCTGTAAAATCGCCGCCAGCGCCTGTCGGGCAAATTCGGGCGTTCCCGCAAAAACAACATTCAACATAGACTGGTTACCAGAAAGTGGAGGACAATCAGGTAGCATACCTTAAACCCCAGGTTCTTTTCAGTCCCGACAGGCATGGCACATCAACATCATCATTCGGCTCATCA
>JAFAGQ010000022.1 GCA_023422555.1 Pseudomonadota bacterium | reverse complement strand
GGCGCAGAGCGGAGTCGAACCGCTCTGGACGGATTTGCAATCCGCTGCATAACCGCTTTGCTACTGCGCCGTTAGGGAATAAACGAAGAGTCAAACATTATGTGCGATTTTTTGCCTGCAGTCAAGGAAAGCAGGCGTAATTTGCGAAATGTCGACTCACGTAAACCACAGCGCGAAATGGCCAAAATTGCATCGCTCGCATCTCAACTTCAGATTTTTGCGCGTCTGATAGACGTTGGAGGACCTTTGATCGCGTGTTGATCCAGGAAGGCCAGCACGATGAGCGCTGTGGTCATGAAGATGATGGCGAACCAGAAAATAGCGCCGTAGTGTCCCTGATCGAGTAACCACCCAAATAGTGGCGCGCCGATTGCACTGCCAATATTGAAGCCGGTCATGACAATTCCAAAGGTTTTGCCTTCTGCCCCGGGCGGTGCGACGGAGCGAACCAGCATATCCCGGGATGGGGGAACAATTCCGTAGAAAAAGCCGGACAGCCCCATAATTGTTACCAGCGCCAGCGAGGAAAGCGGCAGCAGGACGACAAGCACAATAAAACTTGCAGCAAGTGCAAACGCGGCTGCGGCAACCAGGGCGTGATGGCGGGTTCTGTCGGCCAGTTCACCTCCAGTCAATACACCAAAGGCGCTCGCAAGAAGAAATGCGGTCAGCCCCGCATTCGCCCATGACAGAGGAACGGAAAATCCATGCACCAATGCGGTGACCGAGAATTTCTCCAATGCACTGGTATTCAGGCTCAATAGGATGAACAGTACGATGAGAATGGGAATAGCATGCGCCATCAGCCTGAAGTTGGCTGGCCTGGCAGTCGATGGATTTCTTCTGATTGAAGAGTGATTCCACTCGTCCTCCCCGGTAGTCGGCATGGAAATCAGCAGGATGACCAGGCCTCCAAAAAATGCCGTGAGCAAAAAGGCGGTTGCCAGATTCCAGTAAATGGCGACGGTTAGCAGAACAGGCGGAGCGATGGCGCCGCCAACATAACCGGCGCAGGTATGAATCGAGAAGGCGCGTCCCAGCCGGTCAGCTGGAATGCCGCGTGCCAGAAGCGCATAGTTGGACGGATGGTAGACCCCATTTGCAATACCGGCCAGAGCCATCGTAACGAGCAGGCCCGTATAACTGGGTGTGACGGCAAGACATAAAAAGCTCGCACTGCCAAGAGCCACTCCGGTCAGAAGCACGTTACCTGGACCGTAGCGATCGACAGCGAATCCAAAAGGGACTTGCACGATTGCAGACAGAATATTGAACAAACTGATTGCAATGCCCAGTTCCGTGAAAGTGACGTCCAGGGTAGTGGGTAAGAGAGGCAGCAGTGCGGGGATCGCCATGATGTGAAAATGACTGACCATATGGGCGGCGGAGATCTGCGGCAATAAACCAATCGATTTACGTGACATGATTATGTTATCCCCCGATACGCGTATCCCATGTATCCCTTATTGCTGCAGGCATATTTGCCAGGCAGGCCGATCTTCCTGTTTTTGTTAACACGGATGCATAACCAACATATTATCACAATCGTAAAGTTCTGTTACGTTATGTGATAAAAATATTACGGACAGGATAGGTAATATGGGCGGTATGACCGGAATTTGACCGCAAGGAAACGATTGCTTGCGGTTGAACTCGAGGGTATGCTGAAGGTCACATGTCACTTCTGACCTGTGTGGGAATCCGGAAATATCAATGTCCAAATCACAATCGCCATTACCGCAGTTTCTGACAGACGATGCCCGCTGGGAGGCGGTACTGTCGCGGGATATTCGTGCCGATGGTCATTTTGTATACGCAGTCAAAACTACAGGCATCTATTGCAGGCCAAGTTCCTCGGCCCGTCTGCCGAAAAGAAAGAATGTCATTTTTTTCGACAATGCTGCCAGTGCAGAGGCGGCAGGATATCGAGCCAGTCGTCGTGCCGTTGCAGATCGAAGCGCTGCGGCCCAGGATCGTACTCAACTGATCGCAGCAGCCTGCCGATTTATTGAACAGGCGCAGACACCGCCTTCGCTGGATGAACTTGCCCGAAATGCGGGAATGAGCGTTTACCATTTCCATCGAGTCTTCAGGATGGAAACCGGGCTCACACCGCGGCAGTATGCTTCTGCCTGGCGTGCCCAACGACTGCGTGAAGGCCTTGGTGATGCCGGTGCCTCAATCACAGATGCCATTTACTCAGCTGGCTTCAATTCCAATAGCCGATTTTATGAATCATCCGATCAGCTGTTGGGCATGCGTGCAAGTGAATATCGCGCAGGAGGACAGGGAACCCATATCCGGTTCGCCATTGCGCAAAGCACACTGGGTTCGATTCTGGTTGCGCAAAGCCAGCGTGGCATTTGTGCCATCATGCTCGGAGACGATCCAGACAGACTGTTGCGTCAGCTGCAGGATCAGTTTCCAAAGGCTCAGCTGCTGGGTGGCGATGCCGATTTTGAAAAATTGGTGGCGCAGGTGGTTGGATTTATTGAAGCCCCCTCGATGGGATTGAATCTGCCACTGGATGTACGCGGTACCGTTTTTCAGGAACGTGTCTGGCGTGCGCTTACCGAGATACCTCCAGGTACAACAGTCAGTTACTCGGATATTGCAGAACGGATTGGCTCACCCAGAGCCGTCAGGGCAGTAGCTCAGGCTTGCGGTGCCAATCGTATTGCAGTTGCCATTCCGTGCCATCGTGTTGTGAGGCGGGATGGAGATCTCTCCGGTTATCGCTGGGGCGTTGAGCGCAAGCGGGAGCTTCTGGCACGTGAGGCTGCATTGGATACGGATTGATCTTCAGCTTAATAATGACGATTCGAATCGCTTATCCAGATCGCTGCCACTCACAATGCCGGTGAAACCCTGGAAGGTTCCTTGCTTTGCAATTTGCTGTGCAACTTTTAAGAAGCTATCCATTGCAACGCGAGCCAGCGCGCCGCCTACGCTAATTCGTCGTACGCCAAGGTTCGCCAGATCGCTCACGGTCAGATCCAGATCAGCGCCGCAAAGAACATTTACCGCCTTGCCCTTTGCAGCGCGTACGACGGCGCGGATTTGCTCGGGCGTTTTGATGCCGGGCGCATACAGACAGTCGGCACCAGCGTCAACAAAAGCTTCAATTCTGCGAGTGGTTTCTGCAATGTCGGGGGCGCCACGGATAAAGCCTTCGGTTCGGGCAGTAAGTAATACCCGTTCTCCTGTCTGATCGATCGCATCGCGGGCAGCCTCAACGCGTTTGACGGCTTGCGCAAAATCATACAATCCAGCGCTTTCACCTTGTGGCACGTCTTCAATCGAGAGACCGGACACACCGGTAGCAACGCAACGCCGGATGTTGTCCTGCATTTGAGCAATATCCTGCGCATAGCCATTTTCGAAATCGGCGTTCAATGGAATATCCACGGCGTTGGCCAATTCCTGCAGATGCGGCAGGATGGCATCTAGCGATTGCGTGCCATCAGGCATGCCATTGGCATACGCAAAACCGGAACTGGTTGAGGCGATGGCGGGAAAGCCCATTTGCTGCAGGCATATTGCAGTTCCGATATTCCAGGGATTGGGTATGACAAAGCAGCCGGATTGATGCAACTGATAAAAATCTTCCCGCTTTTGCTGAATCGTGCGTGCCTTGGCCATGAGATCCCTTGATTGTCGAATTCGAGGAGGTGTCAGAATATTTTCTCCTGCCGACTGATCTTAGCATGGGACACAGCATCGGATTCGCACGTGATGGAGATATGCCAGGGAGATATGTCTCCTCAATGCCGGATCTTTGCCGCCGTATTTCAATTGTGAATATTCCAGGGTTATCCCGAACTGATGATTTCGTAGAATCGTATACAATTATACGAAATTAAGGAAATCACATATGAATTGGCTTGGAGCTCGGGTTGGTCAGGAGACATTTGAAGGCATTCGCGATACGTCATTGGGAAAACTGGTGCGCGATTATTTGCTGACCCAGATCATGTCCGGAAAATTCACACCCGGGCAGGCGTTGCGCGAGTCTGATCTGGTTGAGCAGATGAAGGTGTCGCGAGTGCCGGTTCGGGAGGCCCTGCGCGAGCTGGAAAGCATGGGTCTAGTTGTGTCCCGCAAGCATTCCGGCGTTTATATTCGTGAGCTGTCCGAAGAGGAAGTGCATGACCTGTATCAGTTTCGTGCGTTGATGGACAACCACGCCGGGCAGATTGTTTCGCAACTGCCGGCAACGGAGCGTCTCGTACTCGTGAAGCGGCTGCAGGTCTGCGTGCAGCAAATGGATGAAGCCATTGAACAGAGCAACGTACAGGATTATTACAACGCGAATCTTAATTTCCACTGGCATTTCATTGAGGCCGCCGGCAATCGGGAGATTGCCAAGAGCTATCGTGAAGTGATTCAGAAATTGCACCTGGCTCGTGTGAAGAATCTGTCAACAGCCGACCATCGTCGCCAGTCCAACGCCGAACATAAGGAAATTGTTCAGGCACTGCGTGACGCAGACAACATCGGGGGAGCCTTGCATTGCGCCGAATTGCTCTCTCATCACGTAGTGAAGGCGCATAAACGGCTGGCTGATATGTGACCACAGCAGCTCCGTCCTTTTAAAACGCACACATCCGAAAGATATCGGAGGAGACAAATCATGGATCGTCGATCTTTTCTGCTCAGTATGGGAGCAGGCGCTATTGCTTTACCTTCAATTTCCCTGGCACAGGACAAATTTCCTGCCAAACCCATTACATTTATCGTTCCGGTAGCTGCCGGCGGAGGCAGTGATTTTGTTGCGCGAGCAACAACTAGTGAGTGGAGTAAGGCCCTGCAAGGAACCACATTTGTGGTTGAAAACGTGGGCGGCGGCGGGGGCGTGATTGCCTGTCAGCGTACAGCAAGGGCGAATGCTGATGGCTACACGCTGATGCAGGGATATGTGGCTACACTGGGTACCGGTCCGGCCACGCGCAAAGTATCTTATGATCCCATTGAAGACTTCACGCCCGTGGGTATGATTGGCGGCACGCCCAATGTGCTGGTGGTAGACGCCAAACTTCCGATAACGACACTCAAGGAATTTATCGATTATTTCACCAAAAACGCCACTACCAATTACGGTTCTGCCGGCGCCGGTTCGTTGACACACCTGCTGATGGAATTGCTCAAACAGGATACGGGACTGAAAACGCAGCATATTGCTTACAAAGGTATTGCTCCGGCGTTTCAGGATCTGATGGGTGGTCGTACGCAAGCCATGTTCCCTGGACTGGCAGCAGCCGTACCACATCTGACATCAAAAACGGTCAGAGCCATTGCGCTTACCGGCAGCAAGCGCAATGCCAGATTTCCGGACGTGCCCACCTTTGAAGAACTCGGCGTCAAAGGCTTTGATGATGTGCTGCAATGGTATGGCGTATCCGGCCCCAAAGGCATGCCGCAGAACGTGGTGAATACCTTGAACGAATCACTCAACACTGTGCTGAAAAAACCTGAGCTGGAAAAACGCCTGCAGGTTGAAGCCATTCTGCCTATGCCCATGAGCCCGCAGGAGTTCGGTCAGTACGTGAAAAAAGATCTGGAGCGCTGGAAAGCAGTAGCCAAAAAACAGAATATTCATCTGGATGCATAATCCTGCTTTCCCGCGCAATCACATTTGTCGTTTTCAATTTGAATTCTTTTCAGGAATATTATGGCTGTCAATACCAAAGTAGAAGCAGATCACAACGCACCACCGATCACCCGCATTCTGGCTGAGTTCGTTGCAACGCATCCATCAAAGGGATGGTCAGATGACGTGGAGCATGAGGCTCATCGCACGTTTCTGAACTGGCTGGGCTGCGCAGTAGGCGCATCCCGTCATGAAGCGGTGCTGGCCGCTCTGCGCGCAGTCCAGATTCTGGAGCCATCAAAACAGGCGATGATTGCAGGACGCAGTGAGCGCATTGATATTGCCAGCGCTGCACTCATCAATGGGATTTCCTCACATCTTTTTGATTTTGACGATACGCATCTGAAAACCATTATCCATCCCGCGGGACCGGTATGTTCAGCGGTGCTGGCATTGGCCGAGCTGACCGGCGCCAGCGGAAGACAGGTGATTGACGCCGTCGTGCTGGGTATTGATGTCGCCTGCCGGATTGGCAACACCATTTATCCCCATCACTACGACCGTGGCTGGCATATTACCGGCTCAACCGGCACGCTGGGTGCAGCGGCCGCCTGCGCAAGACTTTTGTCACTGGATACTGAAAAAACCACGATGGCATTGGGCATTGCTGCCTCTCAGCCGGTAGGTCTGCGCGAACAGTTTGGTACGATGACCAAGCCGTTCCATCCGGGAGGTGCTGCGCGTGCCGGCCTGATGTCTGCGTTACTGGCCAAGGAAGGGTTTACAGCGAGCCCGCGCGCCATCGAAGCGCCGCGGGGTTTCGCTCAGGTGGTATCAACGAAATTTGACTGGAACGAAATCACGGATGAGTTAGGAAAGCGGTTTGAGATTTCATTCAACGCCTATAAACCCTTCGCCTGCGGGATCGTGATCCATCCCAGCATTGACGCATCCGTGCAATTGAAAGCGCAGGGCGTGACGCCAGAAAATCTGGAACGTCTTGATTTGCGGGTTCACTCGCTGGTACTGGAGCTGACAGGTAAGAAAGAACCCAAAGACGGACTCGAAGGTAAGTTCAGCGTTTATCACGGTTGTGCAGCAGGGCTGATTTTCGGGCGCGCCTCGGAAGATGAATATGAGGATGCCATTGTGACGCGTGATGATGTTGTAGCAACACGGCGCAAGGTCAATGCGACCGTGGATGACAGTATTGATGAAGCCGCTGTAGAGGCCACGGCGACCCTGACCGACGGCAGGAAGGTTCATGTCCGTGTTGACCATGCCATTGGTTCGTTGCAGCGTCCCATGTCAGATCAGGATCTGGAAGACAAATTTACCGCCATGTCCGATCCTGTGCTGGGAGAAAAGAAAACCCGTGATCTGATTGCACAATGCTGGTCACTGTCCGAAGCAACCAGCATGGACGCGCTGGTGAAACAGGCAAGCTAGTTGCTGGCGGGCGTTGAACGAAGCACTATCTGCGTGATCTCAGAGGGGCGACCCAGCCGGATCGGGAAGCCATTCCATAAACCGGTACCCATGCTTACGTAGAGCTTCATTCGGTCAACGTTGTACAGACCGTTAACGAAGCCCTCGTTGGCCATTTTTGCAAGCACATGTGCCCCCAGAATCTGCCCGCCATGCGTGTGCCCGGACAGTTGCAGACTGACACCAGCCTGGGCATTCTGGCTGGCTCCGCCTGGTCGATGGCTCAGCAGAATCACGGTACTGTCGGCGGGTACCCCGTCGAGTGCCGCCTTGACATCGGGTTCGGGCAGACCAAAACCATGGGCGGCATGATCGGTAATGCCGGCAAGTACCAACGGCTGGCCATTATGCGTCAGGGTCACATGTTCGTTCACCAGCATATGCAGGCCCAGGCTTCGGAAAACATCCAGCCAGCTTTGATAGCCCGAATAGTATTCATGGTTACCGGCAATGGCAAAAACACCGTATCTGGCGGTCAGTGATTGCAGCGGCCTGACGTCACTGGCCCGCGCCTTTGGTGAACCGTCCACCATGTCACCTGTGATAACGGTGAGATCCGGTTTGAGTGCATTCGCCTTGTCAACCACGGCACGCATCCAGGGTTCCTGCAGCAGGCGACTGGCGTGCAGGTCAGTCAGTTGTACGATTCTGAACCCGTCGTAAGCTTGCGGCAGACCGGGCAGCGCGATTTCAACTGTCTTGATTGCCGGAATTTTCACGGCATTGTATACACCCACGGCTGATATCACGGCCGTAATTATTACCGCGCCCGCAATCAGCTTTGAGGAGCCAAGCAGGGTTGCCCCAATTTCGCGCGAGAACGGGTAGGCCAGCAGGCCAAGCAAATCCTTGACCAATAGCAGTGCTGCTGTCAGCAGCAAGGTGCAAAACAGCCAGCCCAGCACCATCAGAATCTGCCCGGGTATCTCGGGTGAAGCCATGGAACCAAACCAGGTTCGAGTGATTAAGTGATGTTCCGCAATGCCGAAGACGACAAGGGTAAGAACTATTTTGGTCGTCAGATCGAATGACAACGGCCAGATGGCGCGCGCACTGACAAATAAGGCAATGGCAGCTGTGATAAGTTGAAGCACGGAGAATCCTGTTGAAATTATTCCTGGGCTGACGCGGCAATCGCAGCTGTGATCGAGAACGTCAATTCCGGTCGCCATGCGCCATTGCTGGAAACGGCGGATCGCATTAGCAAATCGAATCCGTATTATACGCAAGCGCGCGTTAACCACAGGCACAGGATTCTATAGACCGTCAGGCTGATGCTTTAGTTCCCGGCAATTTAGCCACCCTGCATCGAAAGAGGTCAGTCTTGATATTTAACCGGTGGAGAAAACGATCCTGAAGAAGGTCGCTTTTACCGGGAACAAAGGTGGCAGCAAAATTCAGCAGGTTCTGTGTCCCGACTATTTCACTTGTTGTTTATTGAGTTTTCGCGCCAATGTGCGGCGGTGCATGCCCAGACGTCGGGCGGTCTCTGAGATATTGAAACCGGTTTCTGCCAGCGTTTCATGGATGCGTTCCCATTCCAGGGTTTTGATGGAGGACTGTCTGGCGGTAACCTTCACATCGGTTTCGCCATCAGATCGTTGAAAGGCGGCTTCGATGTCATCGGTATTGGCGGGTTTGGCAAGATAGTGGCAAGCCCCAAGCTTGATGGCTTCAACGGCAGTGGCAATACTTGCAAAACCGGTGAGCACGACTATCAGCATTTCCGGATTATGGGCATGCAAGTCCTTTACGCAGACCAGTCCTGACCCTTCTCCTTTCAGTTTGAGATCCACGACCGCATAGGCAGGCGAGTGATGCTGCAAGACTTCAAGAACGGACTCCTGACTGTTCGCAGAAAGCACTTCGTATCCGCGACGCTCCAGCGATCGGGCCAGCGTACGTGCGAAGGCTGCATCGTCTTCCACGATCAGCAACTCCCCCTTGGTAGCGTCTTGCGTCAATCCGTGTCTCCTTTTTCAAGTGTAATTGCCGATAGCGGTAATGACAGTGTAACTGATGCGCCACCTGACAACAGATTCTTCGCCGTGATATTGCCACCCAGTGTGCGCGCAACGTTCACGGAAAGAAAAAGACCCAGTCCGCCACCTGGCTTGCCCTTGTTGGAGTTGTACGGCTGGCCCAGGTGTTCCAGCATTTCCGGCGCAAAACCCGGGCCCGAATCCAGAACCGTCAGGATCAGGGTGTCTTCCCGACGGGTAACCTCCACACGCAGCCAGTCGGGTGAGGCTTCCAGTGCATTGTCCAGCACGTTGCCGATCATCTGCTGCAGTGCCGAGTCAGACACGATGCGCATGTTGGGTCCGAAGTGATTTTCGTAAATCAGCTGTCGGGGCTGACGCAGGGTGCGCCATTGATTCAGTACCTGATCCAGAAACTGATTGACTGTTGTTTCGGTAGGTGAGTCGCCACGCGTTTTACCCGCGGAAACCAGAATGCCGGTGACGATGGCTTTGCAGCGCATGACCTGTGCCTGCATCTCTTCGACTTCCTGTAGCAGTTCCGGGTGATTGGTAAACGGCTTCATATGCTGCCAGTCACCCAGAATGACGGCCATTGTGGATAGCGGTGTACCCAGCTCGTGCGCGGCGCCCGATGCCAGCAGACCCATACGCACAATATGTTCCTCTTCGGCGGCCGTCTGACGCATCTCGGCCAGGTGAGTATCGCGTTGTCGAAGATTGCGGCTGATACGCGTCATGAACACAATGATGAGTGCTGCATTCATCGTAAAACACAGAAGCATGCCCAGAATATACAGCGTGTTCAGGCCAAACTCATGGGCCGGCTTAAGAATCAGGGCGTGCTGCGAGAATGCGAGCCATGCGAAACACGTGCTGGTAATTCCGACCATGATCCACGTGCTGCGCGGCGTGAGCAGGACGGCCGCAAGCGTAAGTTGCAGCAAATATAGAAAAATGAAAGGATTGCTCGCGCCGCCGCTGAAGTGCAGCTGGGCAGTCAGTATGCCGACATCGGCGAGCAGGGCAACGAAAAGCTGAGTGTTGCTGACTCGTCTGCCGGCGCGAAGCAGCAGCATGCTTCCCACATTGAACAGCGCCAGAAGCAACACCAGCGCAAGCATCGCTTTAAGGGGTAATGCCAGATCCAGCAGAAACCGCGCTACCACGATTGTCATTACCTGACCCAGCACAGCGATCCACCGAAGATGGATCAGCTGGAGCATATTTTTACGGCCCGTTGCATTGCTATCGTCAATCCTGCCTTCTTCGGTCGCCTGCATGAAGCTGTTACGACTTACGTCTGGCGGGTTTTGCAATGGGTCCAATTCGGATGTCTCCAGTTCAGTGCCATGGTGTGTCGGCAATCCTGTCGTTAATGTTCAGAACGGCGGACACGGTTTTCATCTCGCAAGAAATAGAAAACGGCGAGGATCACAAGGATGGCCATGCCAAACCAGGTGATGGCATACATTAAATGATTGTTATTGAATG
Organism: Pseudomonadota bacterium; assembly: GCA_023422555.1. Lineage (GTDB taxonomy): Bacteria > Pseudomonadota > Gammaproteobacteria > Burkholderiales > Burkholderiaceae_B > Advenella. Next base: position 1,058 of record JAFAGQ010000022.1, on the reverse strand, counting down.
ATACTACCGTGAGGCCGCCCACAGGCAGTCGCTCGTCGGGAATTCGGAACTGGCCCGAGGCGCGGTCCGCTGTGGCCACCGCGGATGCGTCGCTGCCATCAGAAGGAGAGGTGATGCCCGCGGCGCCCGGCCCATCGGCATCGACAAAATAGGGCGCCAGTGGCGCAAGTCCGCGGCTCTGACCAATCTGGCTGACGTCGCGGGAAAACCAGCGGTCTTTCTCAGGCTGGTTATCCCGCAGAAAAGCGCCACCAGGTTCGGTCAGGCGCAGCAGGCCGGAAACGCTAGTGTTTCCCGCCGGTTCGTGCCGGTTACGCCAGGGGCCGTTCTTTTGCGCCTCTGGCACAAAGCCACGATTGATCAGAACAATACTCTGGTCTGCCTGGCGCAAGGGGGTCAGGACCCAGTAACCGGTGCCAAGCAGGGTCGTTGCCTGCACCAGCGTGGATTTTTCATACAGGAACGTTCCGTGCAGTGTGATATGGCGATATTCATCGCGCGCGGCAGAAATGCTGCTCCAATCACTGCGGGCAGGCGGAGCGACCGGGGGTGCATGTATGCGCTGATCCACACGTTCAATCAGATCGAGTTTCCAGACGCGACGCTCAAGTTGCCAGATGCCCAGCGCACAAAACCCCGCGAACAGAATAAATGCAATCAAAAGCCAGACGAGCACCTTCCCGGTTCGTTTCGGACGATGTGATTCAGAGTGGGGAGGGGAAGAAGGAGAAGAGGTGTTGACGATGATCTCCTGCCGGGACGCCTGACATGCTGATCTGCGGTGACCGGCACGTCAGGGCGCTGCCCGTGGAAGCAAGAATCAGAGCATGTTTTTCATGTCGTGAATCATATTGGGCATCATATTGGTGTTCAGATGATACATGACCCATAGCGAGCCAGCCAGCGCGATCACAACAATGATGACCGTAAAGATCATGGCCAGCATGCTCCAGCCGCCTTCGGCACGCGTATTCATGTGCAGGAAGTAGACGATATGGACGCACATCTGTATGGCGCCCAGACCCAGAATGACCAGGGCGGTGACACCAGAACTTTCG
>JAFAGQ010000329.1 GCA_023422555.1 Pseudomonadota bacterium | reverse complement strand
ATCTGGCTGTCCTTCCCTTGCGCCCGGGCAAGCTGGTTCCCAAGTATCGCAAGATCTGGATGGAAGAGGGTTCTCCCTTGCTGGTTCATGGCAAACGGCTGGCGCAGGGTGTGCAGGCGCAACTGGACCGCGAGCAGATCGAAGCAACGGTAGTGCTTGCCATGCGTTATGGAAAGCCGTCCATGCAGCAGGCGTTTGAGCAGCTGCGCGAGGCCGGCTGCGAGCGCATTCTGATTCTGCCACTGTATCCACAGTTTTCTGCCAGTACCACAACCACCATCTTTGAACGAACGCTGGCGCTGCATCGCGAGGCGCGCGACCTGCCCGAACTTCGTTTCGTCAAACGGTTCAACACACTGCCAGGTTATATCGATACGCTGGTAAAGAACGTGCGAGATTACTGGCATGAACATGGCAAACCGCAGCAGCTTCTGTTGAGTTTTCATGGGCTTCCGAAACGTTCAGTGGATCAGGGCGATCCGTATCAGCAGGATTGTCTGGCAACGGCACAGGCATTACGAAGCCGGCTGGCTATAGAAGGCGTTCCCATCGATATTGCTTTCCAGAGCCGATTCGGACGTGCCGAATGGATCGGACCGGCCACCATTTCCGTACTGCAGGCCTATCCGGGCGATAATATCCGGCACGTAGATGTGCTATGTCCGGGATTTGTGGCCGATTGTCTGGAAACACTCGAGGAAATCCGTATCGAGTGTGCCCATGCGTTCGCCCAGGCCGGAGGCGAGCAGTTTCGCTATATTCCCTGCCTTAACGATCACCCCGACTGGATTCAGGCCGTGGCGGGGCTCGTGCGTGAGCATATCGTCGGCTGGCCACAAACCGGCACGGCACAATAGTTCCTTTTTACCAATTCGAGAACCGTTATGGCAGTTATCATTCGAGGCCTTTATGTCTATCCCGTGAAGTCCTGCGCGGGCATTGCCCTGGACAGTACGCAGATAGGCGCTGCGGGCGTGCGGTGGGATCGACAGTTCATTGTGGTCGATGCTGCCGGACAGATGATGACGCAGCGCACAGTCCCGCGCATGGTGCTTGTCAAACCGGGACTGCAGCCCGAGCTGGAGCAGATGGTGCTTAACGCCCCCGGCGTGCCTGCACTCACTATTTCACTGGCACCTGCTCAGGCCCAGGAGCCACAAGTGCCGGTGCAGGTCTGGTCCGGCAAGCCGCTGGGCGCACCGGTGAGTGACGAAGCAGATGAATGGTTCACCCAGGTACTGGGACAGCCATGTCGCCTGCTGCGACTGCATCCGGAATCGCAGCGACGGGTGTCACCCGAATTCCCACAGAACTGGCAGCTGCGTCACGAAGACTGGAAACCCTTGCAAACGCTGGAGCATACCTTCGCTTTTGCGGACGGCTTTCCGTTTCTGATTACCAACCAGGCCTCGCTGGATTCACTCAACAGTACCCTGGCAGAAAAAAACGTGAACGCCGTGGACATGATCCGGTTCAGACCCAATATCGTGCTGGAAGGTCTTCCGGAATATGAAGAAGACTACGTCTTTGGACTGACAGCAGGTAATCTGCACTTTGCCATGGTCAAACCCTGTCCGCGTTGCCCGATTCCCAACGTCAATCCCGAAACGGCTGCAGTTGCCGACGAACCCGGCCTGACCCTGTTGAAAACACGTAGTGCCGAGCTGGGCGTACTGTTCGGCGTGAATGCGGTCCTCACAGACGATGTCAGCGATGTGCTCCGAGTGGGACAGGAAGTTGAGCTGGAATACGACTTTTGATGCGACCCGGCGAAAGCCGCTGTGCAGGTCTTGAATTTACCTTCGGCGCCCCCATGTGGGGCATAACTATATTAATTTGACGCAGGAGCAGAAATGACACAGGAATTTGATCCCAAGAAGAACCCGGCATCCCAGGCTGAAAACGAAGTCAGCCAGGATCCCGCCCAGGCCAATCAGCCTGCAGAAGAGGGCGCAGACATTCCCACTGACGATCTGGAAGCCAAATACTCAGAACTCGAAGCCAAGGTCAGCCAGTATCACGATCAGTTGCTGCGCGCGCATGCTGAAATGGAAAATGTCCGTCGGCGCGCCCAGGAAGACGTATCCAAGGCCCGTAAATTCGGCACCGAAGCGTTTGCCGAGAGCCTGGTCCCCGTGCGCGATAGCCTGGAAGCGGCCCTTGCCCTGGAAAACCAGTCTGTTGAAGCGTTCCGTGAAGGGCTTGAGACGACACTGCGTCAGCTCACCTCTGCGTTTGAACGCAATAATCTGAAGGAAGTGGCTCCCGCCCCCGGAGAGAAATTCGATCCGCATGTCCATCAGGCCATTTCCAATGTTCCCGCGCAGGTTCCTGCCGGTACCGTCGCCAGCACACTGCAAAAAGGCTATACGATCTCCGACCGTGTACTTCGGCCTGCTCTTGTTACCGTGTCTGCCGGCGAAGGTTAACTGCCACTCAGGCCGGCGTTTTTGCGCTGGCCTTTTTGCCAGAATTCGGTCATTTTCTGTTCAACGGAACCATTTCAGGCCAAAAAACGGCAAAAAATGCAAAAAAATCGCAAAATCGCGGTTTTTTCTCTCTTGAAATAGAAACTGGCCAGCCCCACGTACTAGACAACGCAAGATCCTGTGTCGGACCCATGTTCAGACCAGGGCTCAATCATTGAATTTTTGAAAATAAGGTAGACTCAAATGGGAAAAATC
>JAFAGQ010000192.1 GCA_023422555.1 Pseudomonadota bacterium | reverse complement strand
TGTTTCGCGGCTTCGCCAAAATCGGCCTGCTGGGCTTTGGCGGCGTCGGCCCAATCGCCCGCCACGTTATCGTGCGTGAACGCCAGTGGCTGAGCGAGAAAGACTATGCCACCCTGCTGGGAATCGGCAAAGTGCTGCCCGGCGCCAATACCGTGAATGTCGGCGTCATGCTGGGTGACAAATATCACGGCGTGAAAGGATCTGCGGCCGCGGTCAGCGGACTGATGGTCCTGCCACTGCTTGTCCTCATTGTTCTTGCCGTGGTCTACCAGTTCCTGGATCAGAATCCCCATTTCAATGCCGCCCTGCAGGGCTCGGCATGTGCTGCAGCCGGCATGGTTATTGGCATGGGATTGAAGATGATCAGCAAGATTGAGCTGCGAGTTCACCACATTATTGCCGTCCTGATCACGATTGCACTTGTGGTTATGCTGAAATTTACCCTGTTGCAGGTGGTGGCCGTCATGATGCCGCTTGCGATCATCGCCAATTTCATGATTGCGCGACGTCAGGGACACAAGCCATGAGCGTGCTGCTTGACCTGTTCCTCACTTTCAGCCGCATCTCCCTGATCGCCATAGGCGGCGCTAATGCCGCTATCCCGGAAATCCGTCTGACTGTGGTTGATCATCATCAGTGGATGAGCTCCGACACCTTCACCCATCTGTATGCCATTGCCCAGTCCGCGCCGGGGCCCAACGTCCTGATTGCAAGCATCATCGGCTGGCATGTGGCAGGCATCACTGGCATGCTTGTGGCCACGCTGGGCATGGTGCTGCCCGCGGCCGTCCTGGCGTTTGCCATCGGCCGCGTACTCGCGCACTTTACTCATCGCCGGGAATACAAGCTGGTGCAGGATGCCGTGGTCCCCGTTGCAATCGGGCTGATCATTGCAAGTGGCATAGAACTGTCGCTCTATTCCGCCTATGAAACACTGACCTGGCTGATGGTCATCGCCACCGTGGCATTTGTTTACTTTACCGAAGCCAATCCCATGTGGGCACTGCTGACCTGCGCCATCGGCGGGGTGGTCGCCTATCAGGCAGGCGTGATGTAACCCGGCTGCCTGCCAAATCGCCGTTAGGCATCAATATTCGTCTAAAATCAGTCTTTTCCCCCTTTTTTGTACTTACATTGCAACTTATGTCCCGCACGATTTTTGTTACCACGGCTCTACCCTACGCTAACGGTTCGTTCCACATTGGCCATATCATGGAATATATCCAGGCCGATATCTGGGTTCGAAGCATGCGAATGGCCGGGCATACCGTGCATTTTGTCGGGGCAGACGACGCACATGGCGCGCCGATCATGCTCAAGGCAGAAAAGGAAGGTATTGCGCCGCGCGATCTGGTGGCGCGCTACGCCCAGGAACGCCCCCGCTATCTGAACGGCTTCCATATTCAGTTCGATCACTGGCACAGCACCGACAGCGATGAGAACATCGAACTGTCACAGGCCATTTATCGCCAGCTCAAAGGCGCCGGTTTCATCAGCACGCGCACCATTGAACAGTTCTATGATCCGGTCAAAGGCATGTTCCTGCCCGATCGCTACATCAAGGGTGAATGCCCCAAATGCCATGCGCGCGACCAGTACGGCGACTCCTGCGAAGTCTGTGGCGCGGTTTACGCCCCCACAGACCTGATCAACCCGTATTCCACGCTCACTAACGCCACGCCGGTGCTGAAGTCATCCGAGCATTTCTTCTTCAACCTGTCAGACCCGCGCTGCGTCGAATTTCTGCAGGAATGGACTACCGGCAGCAATGCCCAGGGCAATAAACGTCTGCAGGCTGAAGTGCTGGCCAAAACCCGCGAGTGGCTGGGCGATGAGAACAGCAAGGAAAGCAACCTCAACGACTGGGACATCTCCCGCGACGAACCGTATTTCGGCATTGAAATCCCTGACGCGCCGGGCAAATACTTCTACGTGTGGCTGGACGCGCCTGTGGGTTATCTGGCCTCGCTCAAATCCTATTGCAAACTCAAGGGCATAGATTTCGACCAGCTGCTGGAACCCGGCAACAGCACAGAGCAGGTTCATTTTATCGGCAAGGATATCGTCTATTTCCACGCCCTTTTCTGGCCCGCCATGCTGAAATTCTCTGGCCGCAAGGTACCAGACGCGCTTAACGTACACGGCTTTATTACGGTCAGTGGCGAAAAAATGTCCAAGAGCCGCGGCACCGGTATATCTCCCATCCGATATCTGGATATTGGAATGAATGCGGAATGGCTGCGCTATTACATTGCCGCCAAACTGAATGCTCGTGTCGAAGACATTGATTTCAATCCTGATGATTTCATTGCCCGCGTCAACAGCGATCTGATCGGCAAATACATCAATATTGCCAGCCGTGCCGCCACATTCATCACTCGCCATTTCGACGGCAAACTGGGGTATGCCGGCGATGTCGACGCAATGACAACTGAATTGCGCACACTCACCGCCAGTGTGCAGCAGGATTTTGAAAACCGCGAATATGCGCGTGCAATCCGCAATCTCATGGCGCAGGCCGACAAAATCAACCAGGCTTTTGATGGTGCCCAGCCATGGGTCATGGCCAAAGGCATCAGCACGGCAGACGAGCAGCAAAAGCTCGCGCTGCAGGATGTCTGCTCACGCGCCATCGCCGGCTTCAAAGCCCTGTCTGTGATGCTGGCACCGGTACTTCCCGCGCTGGCAGAACGTATTGCAACTGAATTGTTCGGCATGAACCGCAATTTCGCCTGGAGCGATGCAGCAGAACTGCCCGATCATATCGCTCCGTTCAAACATCTGATGCAGCGCGTTGAACCGGTCATGCTGGATAAACTGTTCGAGCCCGCTGAACCTGCTGGTGCCAGCCCCGAAGCCGAGGCAGCCGCCGCTGCTGCCGTTGCAGCCTCCCTGCCCGGAGGCGAAGCAATTGCAGACGTCATTACGATTGATGATTTTGTAAAAATTGATTTGCGAATTGCTAAAATTGTTAATTGTGAACATGTCGAAGGTTCCGGTAAGCTTCTAAGACTTACACTGGATGTCGGTGAGGGTCGGACCCGCAACGTATTTTCCGGAA
>JAFAGQ010000187.1 GCA_023422555.1 Pseudomonadota bacterium | reverse complement strand
GGTATGGCACCGGATATCGATACCGCACACAAGATTGCACAGGCCTATCGACCTGTACTGGATAAACGCATGAAAGAGCGTCATGGCATCAAAATGCTTGCGACAGTTGCCTATACGGCTCAGGTATTTTTTTGTCGCGAGCCTGTGACGCAACTGGCTGATTTAAAAGGCAGAAAGGTCCGCACTCGTGGTCGCAATATGGCGGAGTACGTCACCGCCCTGGGCGCCAATCCAGTCACCCTTCCCTTTGCTGAAGTGATTACTGCGTTGCAGACTGGCGTGATCGATTGCGCAGTAACGGGCATTGGTTCCGGAAATGCAGCCAAATGGTATGAAGTTGCAAATAATCTGTACAACCTGCCCATTGACTGGTCAGTTGGCTTCTACGGGATCGGCCTGAAACGCTGGCAGAAACTGGACCCCGCCGTACAAAAGCTTCTGGAAGAACAGAGCCAGGTATTGGAAGACAATCTCTGGGCAGAAACCAAGCGGGAAAACGAATACGCACTGGCCTGCAACACAGGTGAAGGCGAATGCAAAATTCATGAAAAAGCCAGCATGAAAGCGGCGGCTCCGACCAAAGAAGATCAGAAGACGTTGCGCAATATTGCCCAGAAAATTGCGAACGACTGGGGCAAACGCTGCGGCAAGGATTGCGTGCAACAGTGGAACGAAACTGCTGGGAAAGCTGCCGGATACACACTGGATTGAGCAGGATCGAAAACGAGCTGGAGGGTAGTATGGAAGCACAAGCATTGGCGCCGAAGCGCCTGATTGAAAAGATCGCACAAGTTGGAGTCTGGATTGGCGGCATATGCCTGTTGGCCTCCTCAGCCTTGATTGTCATCGACCTTGTTCTGCGCAAACTTGTGGGCTGGTCCATGGGCGGCTCGGATGAAATTGCGGGCTATGTGCTTGCGATTGTCAGTGCATGGGCATTCCCGATTGCGCTGCTTCGACGGTCACATATTCGTGTCGATGTCGCGTATACCCACCTTCCACGCAGTATTCGTGCAGCGCTCGATCTCTTCGCGCTTTTGTGTCTGGGACTCTTTGTGGGCACATTGACATTTCACGCCTGGCAGGTTCTGACTGATTCCATTTCCTTCAATGCGATTTCAAATACACCCCTGCAAGTGCCTCAGTGGATTCCTCAGTCCCTCTGGTTTGCCGGCTATCTGTTTTTCTTTATCACGATTGTGGTGCTGATGGGGTGCTCAATCTATCTGATCAGTAAACGTCGCATGCGAGAAGCAAGCCAGCTTATTGGGATCGCCTCAGTTGAAGAAGAAATCGTCGAAGAACTGATCCCGACCCAGGAAACCCCAAACCAGCAGCCTGTTATGGATGTGGAGAAATAAGCCATGCTCTCTTTTACAGTTATTTTATTACTTGGCCTGCTCACACTCAGCGTTACTGCCGCAGCAACGGTAGGGGTATTGGGCCTGGCACTTTCTGAAATATTCTCTCCGCTGCCTTTGACAAATGCATTAGGTGAGCTTGCGTGGGGATCCAGTGCCGAGTTCCTTCTGGTCGCGATTCCGCTTTATGTGCTGATGGGCGAACTATTGGTGTGCTCCGGAATTGCGGGCCGGATGTACGGTGCGGTATCGAAATGGGTGACGTGGCTGCCCGGCGGACTGATGAATGCAAATATCGGAGCTTCTGCATTATTTTCTGCCACCAGTGGTTCCAGCGTAGCCACTGCTGCCACTATTTCGACACTGGCTCTGCCGGAACAACGCAAGTCTGGCTACAATGCGCCGCTGTTCCTGGGTTCTATCGCAGCCGGGGGCACACTGGGAATTCTGATTCCACCCTCAATCAATATGATTGTCTTTGCGCTCATTGCAAATGTATCAGTGCCCAAGCTCTACCTTGCTGCGACTGTGCCTGCCCTGATACTGACTTTGATGTTTGTATTGGTGATCGTTGGTGTCGCACTTGTGAAGCCCGGTATTTCCGGTAAGCCTGTAAAAGTGACCTGGCGGGAGCGTATCGAAAGCCTGCCGCATTTGCTTCCTCCTTTGGGCATCTTCGTACTCGTTATCGGCGTTATCTACAGTGGCATTGCGACTGCCAGCGAATCTGCCGCTCTGGGCGTGATCGCCGCGCTCATCCTGGCCGCCATCAAGGGTGCGCTGAACGTCAATACACTTCGTCGCGCTTTCGAATCAACCATGCGAACGACAGGCATGATCATTCTGATCACACTGTCTGCCTTTTTCCTTAATTTTGTGTTGTCTTCCATTGGGCTCACAACACAGCTCGTTGACTTTGTTACCGGCCTGAACCTGTCCCCTATGGGCACCATGCTGGCCCTGATCGCGTTCTATATTCTATTAGGATGCTTCATGGACACACTCGCGATGATGGTGATGACTGCACCTCTGACGGTACCAATTATCGTTGCCCTGGGTTTTGATCCTATCTGGTTCGGGGTAATGATGATCCTGCTGTGCGAAATGGGCCAATTAACACCACCATTTGGTATCAATCTGTTCGTGGTTCACAGTATTCGCGGCGAGGGTAAGTTTCTGGACGTGATTATCGGTGCGGTCCCCTTCTGCCTCGTCATGTTGCTTATGCTGGGCATGCTGCTTATTGCACCTGAAATAGCACTTTGGCTGCCATCCCTCTTTTCGGTTTCCTGAATATGACAAATGTGACTGTTATCAATCTAGTTAGTCAACATGCGAGTGAGTCAAGCTTTGCGCCCTTTGGTCGATTGGTGCGACGCCCAAAGGATAGTGCACCTAACCTGGCTTCGGGTGCGGTCGAATCCTGGCTGTTGCCATTTGCATCAGCCTCTGAACCGCAAATCATGTTCAACAGATACCATGACAAGGGGCGGGAATTCTCCGTCATGGAGAAGCACCACAAGGTGACGCAATGCTTCTTCCCCATGGGCAATGTCCCTTACATCATGGTCGTAGGCAGGCAGAACAGCAACGATCAGCCGTTAGCCCCAGAAGATGTCAAGGCTTTTTATATTCCTGGAGATTGCGGCGTCATGCTTTGGGAACATGTCTGGCACTCGCTCGCGCGTTTTCCTGTGGGTTCCGAATATATTGATTTTGCCTTTATCACTGACATGAACACGCAGAATGAGATTGAACAGCACCTTGCTGGCGCTCCTGCTCCAACGCTAACGGATTTTCTTGACTTTACGAAAACGCATCAAACCCGATTTTCAGTGAATGATCCGATTAATTAGATTCTGCAGACGCGCAAAGAATCTGGGCAAAGGCTTCTGCTTTGAATCTTTGCGCTTCGGATAGAAATATTCGATCAAAAAAACAAAGCCGGTTTGCATTAATCTTTGCAAACCGGCTTTTCGCATAAGAGTGAACTCAATTTAGTCAGTTGTTCTGATTAGCCATTTCTCCCGCATGAAGCTCTCGAATCAATCGGTGCCACTCCGTATGATTCTGCCAATGCATCGCTGCGCTCACGATATCCGCATCGCGTCCGTAAGATCCAACAAATTGCATGGAAGTTGGCCGTCGGTCTGATGTCATGCCGTTGGGAACAGCAATACTGCAGCCCTGAATCAAACCGACAAATCGGGTGTAGATTCCCAATGTCCGTTTCGGATCAAAATCCGTGAGTCGAATCGCTGCGGTGCTGGTCGTTGGAACAACGAGTAGTCGCTCCCCGGCCAGCAGATTCTCAATATATTCCCGGAAATATCCACCGCGATTCAATAATTTGAAGTATGTATCCAAATCGGTTTTACCAGACTGTGCAAAACTGCTACGTACCGCATCATCAAGTGGCGCCTTCGGGTCATTCACAAGATCTTTGTTATTCAAATAACCTTCCACTCCGGAGATACCCGCCCAGGTCAGCGCCATATCTTCAAAGGAAAAAGGCAGCGATACGGTCTGCACAGGGAATCCCAGCGCTTCGCATTTTTCCCGGGCAGCTTGATAGGCCGCGCGCACTTCACTATCCGCTTCGGGTAAATTGCTGTCTTCAACAAACAATAGTTCGGGCAATAAACCCTGATCTGCAAGTTCGAGTCTTGCTTCAAAGGCCTGACGACGCTGGGTCGGCAGCATACATCGATACGCAAGCGCAACATCTGCAGCAGTGCGAGCCATGGGACCCACGACATCGAAGCGCTGACTCAAAGGAGCGACACCTTCGGTGCTGACCCAACCCGGAGATCCTTTCAAACCGGTAATACCGCACCAGGAGGACGGGATTCGTACTGATCCACCCGTATCCGTTCCAAGCGCCAGCGGCACCAGACCTGCTGCGACCGCACTGGCGGAACCATTGCTCGACCCACCCGTATAGTACACATCTGAACCACTGACCGGATTGAGCGGGCGCCCCAGGGGGCTGACTCCCCATCCACTCATCGCAAATTCTGTTGTATGACTTTTCCCTGCGACCCAGGCCCCTGCTGCCTGCAGGTTCGTTATGACCTGAGCGTTTGCTTTCGGAAGGTTATTGACAGCCTTGCAACCCATCCGGGTCGGCATGCCTGCAACATCAATCAGGTCTTTGACGACAATGGGAACGCCGCAAAGCAATTGCGCATTATTATTGGTACCGCTGACAGATCCCACGTCCTCCGCAACGTGTACGAGCGCACCTACACGTTCATTCTCCTGACGAATTGAGTTAAGGATATCCTGTCGCGGCGTAGCTGGTACTGCGCTGTTTTCTGTCCTTCTGCAGCTATCAATTGAATCCAGAAACAAAGCCATTCATCCTCCATATATTACGTTTGCGTTTAAATACTGAGGATACAAGTAAACGGATGAGCCCGATAAAAAAGTTTTTTATCAAATGAAGGGCTTATGATTATCAAACCGGACTAATCCATTATTCCACGGCGGGGAATGTGATTTTTTGGGTGGTTTTCACTGCACGAGTTGCTTCTTGCCAGTCCAAATGACAAAATTGCCCGCTTATACAGCCGAAATCGCGCAAGTGAGAACCGATGAAAAGTGAAACGCCGTCTACTCCCAGGAAAAAGGCCTTGTCTGCCCAGGTCGCAGATACCTTGCGTGCGCGGATCGAGCAGGGTGAATATGCGCCAGGCGACAAATTACCCACTGAACCTGTCCTGATTCAGCAATTCGGCTTTAGTCGAACGGTCATTCGTGAAGCCATAGCGGCCTTACGCGCTGATCGTCTGCTGGAATCACGCCAGGGCGCGGGTGTTTATGTTTTGCCTCCGCCAGAGCCGACAGAGTTGCTTGCAAGATTGGCGCCTGCCCCGGACCGTGTTTCCGACATTATTGAAGCCATGGAGTTGCGAATCGGCATTGAAGTACAGGCAGCCGGTTTGGCAGCGCAACGTCGATCTGCCGCCCAGGAAGCGAATATCCAGCGCCAATTGGACAGTTTTGCCCTTTTGATGAAAAAAGGCCAGCAGACTGAAGAAGCAGACTACGAATTTCATATGGCAATCGCTGATGCGACGAATAATCCGCGCTTCAGGATGTTTCTTGAGCATTTTGGATACCGCATGATTCCACGCTCCAAGCTGCGAGCAGTCAGCGGTGGTGTGGACTTGCCAAGCAGAGATCCTGACATTCTGACTGAACATCAGGCCATTGCAGATGCCATATTTGAAGGCAATGTGGAACAGGCGCGCGACAGAATGTTCCAACATTTGCAGTCGGGATTACAACGGTACAAGGCAATTGCGCGAAGTTTAAGCAATCTGGATTAATTATCCGGATGGTCCGGCGCTACCGATCACCAGTCACCCGCCACCTGCCTCCTGCCTCCTGCCACTAACCAACAGTCCCCTGTCGCCTGTCGCAACAATCAGCAACCAGCAACTTATTATCCGCTATATCACAAGCGACATATTGACACGGCCCGTAAATTCATCATATGATTTTAACTTATTCATATGACTAATTTAAAAAGGGGTTAAATCAGTGTCTCCGCAGGAACTCAAAACACGCATTTCTTCCGGCTTACTATCGTTTCCGGTGACTCACTTCAATGATGATTTGAGTTTGAATTTATCCAGCTATCAGTCACATGTGGAATGGCTATCGGGCTATGACGCAGCGGGGCTGTTTGCCGCAGGAGGCACAGGTGAATTATTTTCCCTGACACCGGAAGAAATTGCTCAAACGACAAAAGCAGCGAAAGAAGCCGCTGGTGCAACGCCCATTATTGCGGGTTGTGGCTACGGAACTGAACTGGCTAAAGACATAGCCCGGCGTGCCGAGAAGGCGGGTGCAGATGGTCTGCTTCTGCTGCCTCACTACCTGATGAACGTCCCGCAGGAAGGCATTTATGAACACATCAAAGCCGTATGCGATTCCACCGGCCTTGGCGTAATCATCTATAACCGCGCCAATTCAGTCGCACAGGCAGATACCGTCGCCCGTCTCGCAGATGTTTGCCCCAACCTGATCGGCTTTAAAGACGGCACAGGCAAAACGGATCTGGTCCGTCATATCACATCTACACTTCGTGATCGACTTTGCTATATCGGCGGCATGCCCACGCACGAACTGTTTGCACAAGGGTTCAATGGCATTGGAATTACCACCTACTCCTCAGCTGTTTTCAACTTTGTTCCGGGAATGGCTTTGCGTTTCTACAATGCACTTCGCGCCGGCGACAACGCGACAATGGACACCATACTCGAGCGTTTCTTTTATCCATTTGTGCAGATCCGTGACCGCCAGGCCGGCTACCCGGTATCTGCGATCAAGGCGGGCGTTCAGGCAATTGGCCGAACACCCGGCCCAGTACGTCCTCCGCTGACAAACCTGACGGAAGAAGAAAGAGAAATGCTCAAATCCCTGATTGAGAGCGTCAGCGATCTGCAGTAATACAGGCCTTTCGGGAACCAGGTTGACACAACCCGTTCCCGATATGCCTCTCCCTGAATATCCCGCAATCCCATTGCGCGCGCCTTACCTCAATCTCACTTCGGAAACATTTATGACTCAGACACAACCCACCGGCGAAATGCTCATCGGCTCAAACGCAGTACGGGGCTCGTCCGGTACTATGCTTGCATTCAACCCAGGCACCAATAGCGACATTCCTGAACCGGTATTTGGTCTGGGCGGCGCAAATGAAGTCGATCGTGCAGCGGAACTGGCTGCGGCTGCTTTTGATCCATACCGCAACCTTCCCTTTTCATTAAGGGCACAGTTCCTGGAAACCATCGCCGAGAATATTATGTCACTTGGCGATACACTGATCGAGCGCGCGCATGCTGAAACCGGATTGCCCATCGCTCGGCTGCAAGGTGAGCGCGGCCGTACTATTGGACAGCTCAAACTGTTCGCTCAGGTGATCCGCGATGGCGCGTTTCTTTCGGCCAGCATTGACCCCGCCCAACCCAGCCGCGAACCATTACCCCGTGCTGATTTGCGTCTGTGCAAAATTCCGCTGGGGCCGGTAGCAGTATTCGGCGCAAGCAACTTTCCCTTCGCATTCTCTGTCGCAGGCGGCGACACCGCCTCTGCCCTGGCCGCGGGTGCGCCTGTCATCGTCAAAGCGCATAGTGCACATCTGGGAACGTCAGAACTGGTAGGTCGTGCGATTCAGAAAGCAGTTAATGATCTGGAACTGCCTGAAGGCGTATTCTCGCTGCTGATCGGCAGGGGTCGAGATGTCGGTGAAAAGCTGGTAGCTCACCCTGCCATCAAAGCTGTCGGCTTCACTGGCTCCCGCCAGGGCGGCCTCGCGCTCACCGCGATAGCCAACAAGCGCCCGGAACCCATTCCCGTCTACGCCGAAATGAGCAGCATCAACCCCGTCTACCTGCTGCCATTTGCCCTGCAAAACCGGGGGGAGAAGATCGCCAAAGATTTCGTCGACTCCCTTAATCTGGGGGCAGGACAATTTTGTACCAATCCAGGACTGGTTTTCGCAAAGGAAGGCGCTGACCTGGATGCCTTTGTAACTGCGGCCGGAACGGCAATTGCCGAAAAATCTGCACAAACAATGTTGACTCCTGGCATCTACGAAGCCTATACGCATGGCACAGCCGAAGTTGAATCGGTGGGTAGCGTGAAAAAAGTGGGCTCAGGCAGTACAGCGGGCGATACGCCCAATCGCGCACAGGCCGCTCTATATATGGCAACTGCAGATGAATTTCTGCAGAATCCAGCGCTGCACGCAGAAATGTTCGGTCCCGCTTCTATCATCGTATCTATAAGTGACGAAGCGCAGTTTCTGTCAATCACCGAAACATTGGAAGGACAATTGACGGCAACTCTTCAGATGGATGAAGCCGATTACAAACTTGCCGCCAGCCTGCTGCCGGTTCTGGAACGCAAAGCGGGTCGTATTCTGGCTAACGGATTCCCTACGGGTGTTGAGGTGTGCCATGCGATGGTCCACGGCGGACCCTTCCCCTCCAGCTCCAATTCGATGTTCACCTCGGTAGGTGCAACTGCCATCGATCGTTTCCTTCGTCCAGTCTGCTATCAGGACATTCCTGAAGCGCTGCTGCCCGACGCTGTCAAAGAAGCGAACCCACTAAAGATTAACCGCAAGGTAAATGGAGTAATGGAAGCGGAATAAAATCTCGTATTTAATATCGCACGCAAATAAACCCTTGCTTCCAAGCGGAGCAAGGGTTTTGGTATGCGTATATATTCTTTAAGACAATTGCTCAGAGTCCTGAACGCTTGCGCTGCCCTGGCTGTGTCAAACGCCAGCTTTGCTCCTGAAGCACAATCTCATCCATCACGATCCGGGCTGCGGGACTGACTCCGCGCGAAAGTGGCCAGACAAAGTTTAGCGAAAGTGTTTCTTTCGTTTCCAACGGAATGGACACCAAACCCATTTTTCTGGCATACGCCCCTGTCACGCTATCAAGGACAGATGGCCCGCAACCTGCCTCGGTCAGACCACAAGCAGCCGAAAATTGTGCGACTTCGATGCCTGGATTCCACTCGAAGCCTGCGCTCTCAACCGCGTGCGATGTTTGCGCACCCACCGGCAAATGTCTGCTATGAGCGATGTACGGCTCACTTATCAATTCGGAAACGGATATTGATTTTCGTCCGGCCCATTGATGATCGGGACGCACAACTGCAACCAGGCGCAGATCTGCGATTTTTTGAAAGCCGACATGTTCATGAACTGCAGCTCCTAATACCAATCCAAAATCGATGCGTTGCTGGATCGCCATTTCAATGACTTCACTGGCAGTACCAACTTTGACGATGAGGTTCTGCGATTTATCTACCTCACGAAGCTTACTCACTGCCTGTGGTATGACACTCGCACCAGTCGCTGACACGGTGCCAATAATTAAGTGCTGACGACTCCCCTGCCCCATGCTATTCGCCTTAATGTTGACCGCATCAAAAGCAGAAAGCGCATGTGTAATGTCGGGAAGCAGAGACCGAGCAGATGCTGTTAATTCCAGACGACGGCGTTGACGCGAAAAAAGCTGAATGCCCAATCGCTCTTCTAATTCTTTGAGCATCGTACTGGCTGCCGGCTGACTTAAACCACAAGCTTGCGCCGCGTTCGTAACTGAGCCGGTTCTGCATACGGCCACAAACAGTTCCATTTCGCGCAGTCGTATTAGATTTTTCATATGAAACCATTTTGATTATGTATTTGACCATATGTTAATCGAAACAGTACGCTTGGCTATCTTTTTTATTGAGTCACTATCTTGAAAATCACGTGCATTAATGGATATCACCTGTCATATCGCCCAAAGATAGCTTTGGGTAATTCTCGAACCTTTATCAGGCAGCGCGATTTCCTTTTACTTGAAATAAACACGGATGCTGGCATCACTGGCTGGGGAGAAGTATTTGCGTCTCCCTGGGCCGCTGCCGCTCTGATACGGCATCAAATGTCATCGCACATTCTTAATCGCTCTCCGTTGGATTATGGAGATATCTATTCGCGGCTTGTATCACAAATCGGATATGACAAGCGTGGTCCATCCATGATGGCAATTTCAGCTATCGATATGGCTTTGTATGATATTTCAGCGCGTTCTTTCGGCATAAGCGTCGCCCAGCTATTGGGCGGGGTGTGCCGCAAGGAAATTCCTTGCTATGCCAGCGGTCCCTTCATTCGTGAGAATGAGCAACCTTATCAACACTACATCAGCGAAATTCAAGGGTATCTGGAGAATGGCTTTAAAGCAGCCAAACCTCGCGCAGGTGTAAACCCCCGAGCTGATGGAACGATGGCGAGTCAGATTCGTCAGGAATTTGGTGACGATTTGGATTTTATGATCGATATCAATCAAGGCTACAGCATTGGAGATGCCAGACGAGCCGTTAATCTTCTGGAAGATTCCCGACCGGTTTGGATTGAGGAGCCTCTACACCCTGAAGATCTGAGTGGATATCAAGCTTTGGCTTCTGCTACCTTCTGTCCGATTGCCGGCGGAGAAGCGTTGGGAGGTCTGGCAAGTTTCGACGCATTTCTAGGCTGCGCTTCTCCAGCGATCCTTCAGCCTGATTTAACCGTATGTGGCGGTTATACCGGCTATCGTAAAGCGCAGTCTCTTGCTGACGCTCGCGAAATTCCCACATTGCCCCACGCGTTTGGAACCATCGTCAATTTCTATGCATCTCTTCAAGTGGCGGCAGCGACATCGCCTCGCGGGCAGGATAAAACTCAGGCATTTCCATGGGTTGAATACGATCCAACGGGCAACCCGCTTATCGAGCTTTTTGGCCCGCCTACGCTAAAAAAAGGATGTATCACCTTACCCGACGAACCTGGTATCGGAGTTCAGTTGACTCCCGCAATCATTGCTCCCTGGGTCGTCGAACAATGGTCCATCGAAAACAGTCAAAACTAACTACTCACTCAAGAGAACAAAATGGAGACGCTATGCAAAGCCCCTCAGCCCTGACAAAGGTATTGAAGTACGGAATCATCGCAATTGCAATGATCCCCGCCATCTCAATCGCACAAACCTGGCCTGAACGCCCTATCACACTCGTTGTACCGTTTCCACCTGGCGGATCCACAGATGTCAGTGCACGTATTCTCGCCCATGGACTTACCGAAAAACTAGGCCAAAGCGTAGTCGTGGAGAACAGGGCCGGAGCCAGCGGCAATATTGGCTCGGCATATGTTGCACGTGCCAAACCCGACGGCTATACGCTCGTTATGTCAGGGGTGGGCACACACGCCGCCAACGCGAGTTTATATTCCAATCTACCCTACGATCCTCTCAAGGACTTTACGCATATTCTAAGTGTTGCATCCAGCCCCAATGCTGTCGTTGTCAATGCTGATTTTCCGGCCAGAACCTTCAAGGATTTAATAAAAGATATCCAGGAAAATCCGGATAAATACAATTACGCGAGCCCGGGAACAGGGTCCTCCGGCCATCTCGCATTCGAGCTTCTGAAAACGCAGGCAGATTTGAAGATACAACACGTTCCATATAAAGGCGCGTCACAAGCATTGACGGATGTCATCGGCGGCCAGGTTCCCATCCTCATTATGGTTGCCGATACCTTAAAACCACAGGTTGAATCAGGAAAGATCCGCGTGCTTGCGGTAACGGGTAAGTCTCGAAGTCCTCTATTTCCCGATGTTCCTACAGTTGCCGAATCGGGATTTCCAGGATTTGTTGCTGAATCATGGACTGGCTTATCAGCTCCTGCTGGTTTAAGCGACAACATTCGAGACCTGCTATTCAAGGCGAGTCGCGATGTACTGGATAGTTCCGACGTAAAGGCACAGTATGCACGCGCTGGCAATACAGTGGAAGTCCGCAATCCAGATGAATTTACTTCATTCGTACGCGACGAAATTGAAAAATGGAAATCGGTGGCGAAAAAAGCAAATATTACGCAATAACGCGCACGCGGCAATACAGTAAACGAACGCATTAGAGCAGGTGCAGACCACTATTTTCCGCGTTCGTTACTGTTACGGCGTCGTTCTTTTCCTATATTTACTCGACCTTAAAATCACCCTGTTTTATTACTTCATTCCACTTTTCGATTTCACTTGCTATATATGCTCTGAACTTTTGATGACTGCTGCCAACTGCATCAAAGCCTAGTTCTGCCAACTTACTACCAAGAACACCACTTTTTACGGATTTTGCTATTGTTTGAGAAAGTTGCTCAATGATGGGCGCTGGCACATTCGCCGGACCGATTAATCCAAACATTGGCGACGTGTCGATGCCCGGAAATCCAGCTTCCGAAAATGTGGGTATTTCAGATAGGCTACTGATCCTTTGTTGGCTGGTCGTCGCGATTGCGCGCAGCCGGCCTGAAGCAATGTATTCGCGCAGAGTTGGTGCAGTTGCAAAGGCAAAGTCGACCTGACCACCAAGCAAATCAGTGAACACAGTCCCGCCGCCTCGATAGGGTATGTGCTGTGCCTTAATACCTGTTTGCTGCTGAAGTTGTTCCCCAGCCAGATGCGGCGCAGTCCCAACACCAGGAGAAGCGAAAGTAAGTTTACCGGGATCGGATTTTGCAAGCGCAATGAAAGACTTCAAATCGGTCGCTTTCACAGACGGATGAACGACCAGGACAAATGGCGCCGTTGCGATTAATGTAATCGGAGAAAAGTCATTAAGCGTGTCATAAGGTAAACTCTCTCCCCTGAGCGCTGGGTTAATAGTAAACGCCGAGTCAACCATACCAATGGAATATCCATCCGGTGAGCTCGAGGCCACGGCTCGTGTTCCGATTACGGTTCCACCCCCGCCCCGATTTTCGACCACGACAGGTTGACCGAGAGCCTTAGCGAGCACATCTCCAGATAACCTTCCGAGTGTATCGGTTGCGGCTCCAGGAGGGTAAGGCACATAAAGATGCACGGGTTTATCAGGATACGACTTCGCTTTCATGGCAACAGCGGGCTTGATGGTCAACATAGCCATTGCACTGATGGAGGTCTTCATAAGAAATGATCTTCGAAACTTATGCATTTAATATCTCCTCTTAGGTTTTATTTGGCGTAGAGGCCTTGAATAAGTTCAGACTCAGGATCCGCTCCTAAGCCAGGGGAATCCGGGATATCAACCCAGCCATCCAATATTGGCACCGTTTCCGCATATGGAGTATGAGCCAACTCCAAATACAGTCGTTCCAGGGACACGTCGTAATCCAAGGACGCAATAAGATGAAGACTGGCGAGATAACCGGGACCAAAATAAGCAACTTGAGGAGCACACTTTAATTTCGAATGGCATAGGCGAGATATTGCGAATGAGGCGCTCACCCCGACTTTGATCATGCTGGGCTGTACATAATCCACAGCATTCTCAGCGATAAGCTGCTGCAAATCGAATATGCTGCTTGCGTTTTCACCGACAGCTACAGGTATACCGCAAGTGTTTTTTAAATTCTTCAATGCAATATGATCCTCTGGGGGCCAGAGTGGCTCTTCAATCCAAAACGGCTCATACTCCTTCATTTCCTCAATGACTGCTAGCGCCTCATTCGGCAACCAGGCACAATTTGTATCTATCATGATTGGAATATCGGGCCCGGTCGCCATTCTGGTGGCCGCTAAAGCAGTTGCAGTTCTCTCATGTAATTTGATCTCGGTATACCCCTCGTTCAAGGCCTGAGTCGAGATCGCCTGAATAAGCTCAGTGTTTCCGTAATATTGAAGAAGAGAAGCATAAGCACGCACCCGGTCTCGCTTTTTTCCTCCAAAGAGGACATATAAAGGTACTTTTTCCCGTTTGGCGCGTAAATCCCATAACGCAATGTCTAGTCCAGCGAGTGCATGTATCACTGGGCCCGAGCGCCCCAAGTTCTGTAAGGTTCTCTCCAGTTGAGTCATAAGATCAGGATCACCCGCGTCCTTTTCGCGAGCAAGCGGTGATATTAGCGAATCAAACACTGCAATCAACGCTGCAGGCTCTGCGCAATACGACTCGCCCCATGCGACGGTCCCATCGCTTGTTTCGACACGAACCAGGGCGCTGTCAATCTTATTTCTCACCTTCCCCGCAAATAAAGGAGGTGAACTCCAATGATGAAAGGGCAATCGCATAGGTATACAGTCAACGGAAACAATCTGGTTTGGATTCATGCTTGGCAATCGAATAAATGATGTGAAATGCAGACCACATATTATTGACACTTGAAATATATATGGTCAAATAGATATATCGCATGTTTTCATTTCTAAAACGATATGATTAATAGAAAAGATCTCGCGTTGCTACGAGCGATTTATCAAACCGGCACCTTAACCACAGCTGCGTCGTCGGTACATATCACTCAACCAGCCGCCAGCACGTTATTAAAAGACTTAGAAACACGTTTGGGGTTTGCACTATTTACGCGCGAAAACCGGCGCCTGAATCTCACAAGTCAGGGGCAGACTCTCATTCCCGAAGTTCTAAATGCAATGGCGGGAATAGACGCGGTAGAACAATTGGCGATCAATTTACGCAGAGAGGCGCTTACTCGACTTATTATTGGCGCAGTTCCCATTGCATCCTACAGTCTTCTTCCAACTGCATTGGCGAGCATGAACCGATTACGACCAGACGTCAGCATTACACTTAGGGCGGGGACGGCAATCGAGCTGACTGAAATGGCGTCAGATCATCGGATTGATCTTGGAATTATTATTGGCAAACCGATAGACAAAAAATACCTTAATGGTGAAAAACTTGCAACTCTGTATTTATATGCGGTGATGCGGCCGGACCACCCATGGGCAAAACACAAAACGCTCACACTTAACGAAGTGGCTAACGCTTCGCCGATCGTACTGGCTACCACTTTACCTGCCGGGCAAGCCACAAAGGAAATGATCGACGCTGCCGATCTCCCCTACCGCCCTAGCGTAGAGGTGGCTCAATCGTCCGCAGCGTGTGCGCTTGCCGCTGAGGGTCTGGGCGTGGCAATTGTAGAAAGTCTCGGAGCACATTACGCACAGAGACAGGGATTGATCTGTCGACGCTTACTACCTTTAAACAATGTAGAGCTCACACTAATGTGGTCCAGCGAACGGGCATTAAGCGATTCAGCACAGACATTAGAATGCAGTCTCAAGAAAATAGCGGAGAATCTGCTTTAACCTGGTCGATTTGGCGGAGTTGACGTAGCTCCTAAACAAACTCCCTCGCCAACCCCTCTGCCCCGCGGGCCAACAATGCCACGTCCATTCCGACTGCAGTAAACAGGGAGCCGCATTCGATGTACCTGTGGGCCAGCTTACTATCCAGGGTAAGAATGCCAGGAGCCTTGCCGAGTGCCCTTACCTGCCGGATGGCATCTTCAATGGCGCTTTGCACCTCATGGTGTCCGGGATTGCCCAGATGCCCCAGACTTGCAGACAGATCTGAAGGGCCGATAAATACACCATCAATACCATCCACTTTCGCGATAGCTTCCAGGTTATCCAGTCCTTCCTGCGTTTCCACCTGTACCAGCAGGCATAGTTCATCCTCGCAATCGTGCATGTAATTCTTATGCCTGCCGAAATCGCTGGCGCGCATTGTTCCGCCTACGCCGCGTATTCCTCGCGGCGGATAACGCATACCGGCAACCGCCATCGCAGCCTCTTCTTCGTTCTGGACATAGGGAATCAATAGCGTTTGCGCACCGATATCCAGAAAGCGCTTTTGCTGCACCGTGTCCTTCCATGACGGTCTGACGGCGGCCGACACAGGATATGGCGCTACCGCCTGCAATTGCGCGAGCACGCCAGAGACTTCATTAGGAGAATGCTCAGTGTCCAGCAGAAGCCAGTCAAAACCTGCCCCGGCTACAATTTCGGCACTATAGGCATTGCATAACGACACCCAAAGCCCCAGTTGATGTTGTCCTGCGGCAATGGCGTGTTTGAATGTGTTCTTTCGCATGACGATCGTGATTCCTTTTTTGTTCAGCCGAAGCTCACGGAGATGCCGCCCAACGTGCCGAAATCTGCGTGGATGACGTCGCCTTTTGCCACGGGAACAGTACGCGTGAACGAACCAGCCAGCACTACATGCCCTTTTTCCAGTACGCCGCCGAATTCTGCAATTTTGTTCGCGAGCCAGACAACTCCCATTCCCGGGTGTCCAAGCACAGCCGCGGATACGCCAGACTCTTCGATCGTGCCATTTTTATACAGCAACGCACTGGCCCAGCGCAGATCGATATCCATGGGTCGCACGACCCGGCCACCCAGTATCACAGCAGCAGAAGCGGCATTGTCTGCGATGTTGTCCACGATCCGTCGCGGATATTTCGTGCGCCCGTCCACCAGCTCCAATGCAGGCTGCACATATTCAGTCGCATCCAGAACATCAAACAGCGAAACATTCGGCCCTTTAATGGTTTTCCCAAGAATGAAGGCCAGTTCCACTTCAACCCGGGGCACAATAAAACGATCAGATGGAAGACAATCACCATCGTAATAAAACATGTTATCCAGCAAATGGCCATAATCAGGCTCATCAATACCAAGCGTCGATTGCATCGCCTTGGATGTCAGCCCGATTTTATGTCCCCGAAGCGTCGCCCCTTTCGCAATCTTTTCTGCGATAACCAGCTTCTGAATTTCATAGGCATCCGCTATGCTCAGACCCGGAAAGGTCTCGTCAAGTTGCGTTGTGGGCGTTGCGCTTGCTTCTGCCTCCAGCAATAATCGCATTGCCTTTTTGTGTTTCTGTTTGCTCAGCATGATTTACCCATTTTTAACCATGTTTTTCAGAATGCCGATTGTTGGCACTTCAACTTCCACCACGTCGCCCTCTTTAAGGAATTTTGGTGGGTCAAACCGGATACCGGCGCCTGTCGGCGTACCCGTGGAAATCACATCGCCAGGTTCGAGCGTCGTCCATTTTGAGATGTAATGGATCAGAAAAGCAAAGGAAAACATCAGATTCGCCGTGGTATCCCGCTGCCGTTCCTCACCATTTACGCGAGTAATCACTTCCAGATTGTCATAACGGGGAAATTCGTCTGCCGTCACCAGCCAGGGTCCGGCCGACCCACTTTGATCAAAGTTCTTGCCTTGAGTAACGTTGAATTTGCCGTGTCTTAACCAGTCGCGCACGCTGCCCTCATTCAGGCAGGTCAAACCGGCAATATGTGAGAGCGCGTCCTCTTCCGGAATCCGTCGGCCACGTTTTCCGATCACGATTGCTATTTCGCCCTCATAATCGAGTTGCACTGACTCCTGAACAGGACAGATCAGCGGCTGATTGTGACCCGTGATGGAGCCGGCAAATCGGGGGAAGACACTGGGATAGGCAGGGGCAGCGCTGCCGTCCTTATACTCTTCATTACGATGGTGATAATTCACGCCAACGCAGATGATCTTGCCCGGATTTGGAACAGGCGCAAGAAAGTGAAGCCCGTCAAGTGCATAGCGCGGTGCGTCATCTGGAAGCGATTTGCCAACAGAGGCCAGCTTGTCGCTACCAATGAGATCATTTATTGTGCGAATATCGGGGCCAAAAGTATCAGTCAAATCAACAACAACGCTGCCACTGACAACGCCGAATCGTTGTTTGTTCTCTGCCAGAAAAGAGACTATTTTCATTTTTCAAATCCAAAGAATGCGGCCGGATTATCGACCAGTATTTTCTGTCGCAATTGCTCGGTGGGTGCGTAGCGATACAGTTGCTCGACCAGATCGCCCTCGTTCGGCGGCTGTTTGACAGAAACAGGATGCGGCCAGTCGCTTCCCCACACTACCCTATCGGGTGCCGCGTCAATATAGGCTTGTGCAATGGGAATGACATCATCCCAGGGTGCGCCATCCTTGGATACTTTTTCGGTGAGTGACAGCATGACCCAGAAATTTCCGCGCTTCAATAATTCCAGCATGGCCTGCAGACTGGGATCGCTATTGCCCGCCCGCGGATCGGGTCGTCCCATATGATCCAGCATCACAGGGATATCCAGCGACTGAAACATGGAAAGTTGCTCCATGATGCCAGTTGCTTCCGGCTGGAATTTGGCGTACCAGCCCAGTTCCCGAATACGCGCGATGGCGTGTTGAAAATCCTTTTCCGACATGCTTACGCCAAGCCCCTGACGATTGAAACGCGCCCCCTTGATGCCTGCCGCGTCCAGCCTGGCTAGCTCACTGTCACTGCCTTCAAGCAATACCAGCGCATTGGCGCAACCGCGATAGCCAGGTCCGGCAGTGGCAAGCGCATCCAGCACGACCTGGTGATCTGCACCGTAGGTGGTCGCCTGAACGATCACACCTCTTTCAATTCCCAGAGTCTGATGCAGTTTGAGCGCCACTTCTATTGTTGCCGTCGGCATTTCATAGGCGGCACCTGCTCTGACGGGATACTTCGAAGCCGGCCCGAATACATGGAACTGGCAATCACAACTGTGAGCGGGCGGTCTGGGATTGGGAGAGCGTGGGTTTGGATCAAAAGGAAGATAGTCAGGCATCTGGATCTCCTTTCACTGCAATGAAATCACATTCGAGCAGTTTGTCGCCGTCCAGATTGTTATGAATGGTATGTCGTGCTGGCCGCGAATCCGGATCGGGAAACAGGACCAGCCACTCTTTGTTCAAGGCAGCGCGCTGCGAGCGATCTCGCATCCATACGTGCATTTTGATGATGTCTGTTACTTCCACGCCAGCCGCAACACAAATACGTTTTACATGTTCAAACATCAGTCGGCTCTGCTCTTCGATGGTAGAGCCGTATTCTCCAGTGGCCGGATCGGTACCCTGGATACTTCCCGAGTACACCATGTTGCCAATCTGGCACGCCGCCGGAATCGGGTTCTTGTGACTGAACCCTTCGGCATAAATGCTCTTTCTTTTCGTCA
>JAFAGQ010000138.1 GCA_023422555.1 Pseudomonadota bacterium | reverse complement strand
GTAGGCACGCCCATCATGTGATATGACACGGCAGAGAACCAGTCCAGATTGGGGAACATTTTCTTGATATCCCACATCACGCTTTCCAGGCGCTCGGCAATATCGAACATTTTCGTGTTCTTCTGTGATGCCGACAGCGTACGCGCAACCTCCTTGATGACTTTGTTGCGCGGATCGGAAACAGTGTACACCGGATGACCAAACCCAATGATCACTTCTTTATTCTCTACCCGCTTGCGGATATCGGCTTCAGCCTCATCCGGCGTTTCATAGCGCTTTTGGACTTCAAAAGCCACCTCATTGGCGCCGCCATGCTTGGGCCCGCGCAATGCGCCGATTCCGCCGGTGATGGCCGAATACATATCCGAACCCGTCCCCGCAATCACGCGGCTGGCAAAGGTGGATGCGTTGAATTCGTGCTCGGCATACAGAATGAGCGAGGTGTGCATGGCGCGCACCCATTCGTCTGACGGCTTTTTGCCGTGCAACAGGTGCAGGAAGTGGCCGCCGATACTGTCGTCGTCGGTTTCGATATCGATGTGCCTGCCGTTATGGCTATAGTGATACCAATAGAGCAGGGCGGGACCCAGACTTGCCATCAGGCGATCTGCGATATCGCGCGCATCGGGCACGTTGTGGTCGTCTTTCTCTGGCAACACGCATCCCAGAATCGACACAGCAGTACGCATGACATCCATCGGGTGGCTGGCGGCAGGCAGCGCCTCCAGCGCGATTTGCAATTGCGCCGGCAGGCCGCGCAGGCGACGCAGCTTTTCCTTGTAGGACGTCAGTTCGGCTTTATTGGGCAATTTCCCGTGAATAAGCAGGTGGGCGACTTCTTCGAATTCACAGGTTTCGGCGATATCCAGGATGTCATAGCCTCGATAGTGCAGATCGTTACCGCTGCGTCCCACTGTACACAGCGCGGTATTGCCGGCAACCACGCCGGACAGCGCAACGGATTTCTTGGGTTTAACGCCCTTGGCTTCGGTAGTGTTTGTCATGGTCTGTCTTCCTCTTGTCGGTTACGGACTTCAATTGAACATTTGTGTTCGCAGTTTACGCAAGACTTGCGAAATATGCATTATTTAGAAGGCGAATATCCGTGAAATGGGAATGGCGCATTTGCGAATTTTGCGAATATTGCAGATATAATCGGATGATCGGAAACATTCAAATCGAGCTGTGATGCGCAAAATATTTATGGGTGTTCGCCTGCGACGCCTGCGCGAAGAGCGCAAACTCACTCAAAGTGGCCTGGCGCGCATGCTGGATCTGTCACCCAGTTATCTGAACCAGATCGAACAGAACCAGCGACCATTAACGATGCCCGTTCTGCTGCGTCTGAGTGAAGTGCTCGATGTCGACATTAACGCCTTTTCTGAAGACGAGCAAACGCGCATGGTGTCTGCGCTTCGTGAAGTGGCGGCAACGCTGCCGGCCTCTCCGCTGGGCGGCAACGAGGAAGCGCGGATTTCACTGACCGAAATGCGGGAGATTGCAATGAATATGCCGGCCGTGGGCCGGGCGCTGATCCATTTGCATCGCCGTCATCGGGAGGCCGTGGATCGCCTGGAAGCGATGGCTGAAAAAATGACCTATCCGGATCAGAAAGACGGTCAGGAGCCGCTGGTTGCGCCGACGCAACCTTACGAAGAAGCACGCGATTTCTTCTTTACCCATCATAATCATTTCTCGGAGCTCGATGCGCACGCCGAACAGTGCCATATATCCTGGGGCTTGTCAGAGACAACACCATCGGGCCTGGTCGAGCAGCTGGCTCGCCGGTTGCAGGACAGGCATGGTGTGATTGTGGATACTCTGGCCTCGGAAAAAAACCTTCAGCGGTATTACGATCCTGATAATCGGCGACTGAGTCTGCCCGCATATCTGAAGCCTGGACAGCAGGCTTTTCAAATGGGAACGCAACTGGCTTTTCTGGAAATCGATCCTATGCTCGAACGCATGGTGGATACGCCGCGGTTTTCCAGTGAGGCCGTACGCCGCCTGGTGCGCCTTGGCCTTGCTAACTACTTTTCAGCAGCACTCATTCTTCCTTACACCCGGTTTCTGGAAGCGGCCGAACAATTACATTACGATATTGATCTGCTTGGCCAGCGCTTTGGTGTCAGTTTCGAAACCATCTGTCATCGCCTGAGCACGATGCAGCGCCCAGAAGCAGCGGGCGTGCCTTTTTTCTTTATCCGGGTAGACCGGGCCGGCAATATTTCGAAGCGCCAATCGGCGGCGCATTTTCATTTTTCGCGCGTAGGCGGGGCCTGTCCGCTCTGGAGTGTCTACGAAGCCTTTTCAAATCCGGGTCGAATTCTAAGGCAATTGGCACGCATGCCGGATGGGCGGGTTTACTTGTGGATTGCGCGTACCGTGTTTCACCAGGCTGGCGGTTTTGGCCAGCCCGGTAAAGAGTTCGCTGTTGCATTGGGGTGCGATGTGGAACATGCGCATCGTCTTGTCTATGCCCGGGGCCTGGATATCAGAAATCCTGACAACCCGACCCCCATCGGCATGGGGTGTCGGGTATGTGAGCGCACACAATGTGCTCAGCGCGCTTTTCCCTATATCGGCCGTGAACTGGATATCAATGAAAATGAGAGCAGTATATTTCCCTATCCAATGACTCATTCACTTGCATAGTATGACTGTTGTGTTTGGCTCGACGCCTGGCTCACTTCTGTGCGATTGTGGTGTTCACACCCTTGTCATGCGAGGCCCAGCGGGCGGTCACCGACTTGGTCTGTGTCCAGAACAGCAATGCCTGCTTGCCATTGGGTCCCAGGTCTCCCAGTTTTGAGCCGCGCGAGCCAGTGAAGCTGAACCACGCAACGGGGACCGGAATCGGAATATTGATGCCGATCTGGCCGACGTCAATATTGTTCTGGAAGTATCGGGCATTGCCTCCACTTTGTGTGAAGATTGCCACACCATTCCCGTTAGGGTTGCGGTTGACAAATTCCACGGCGTCTTCCAGCGTGTCCACGCACACAATGCAAAGTACCGGCCCGAAAATCTCTTCGCGATAAATTGCCATTTCTTCTTTAACGTCGCTGAAGATGGTGGGGCCGATAAAATTCCCTTTCTCATAGCCTTGAACCGCAACGTCGCGGCCATCAAGCAGCAGACTGGCCTTTTCATCCACACCGCTTTGAATCAGTTGCGCCACACGCTGTTTGGCACGTGGTGAGACCAGAGGTCCAAGATCCGCCTTGCGATCACTGCCGGCATTGACTTTCAGACCTTTGGACTTTTCTACAAATTCATCAATCCAGTCTTTAGCTTCGCCCACCATGACCGCTACCGATGTTGCCATGCAGCGCTGACCGGCTGCGCCAAAGGCAGCACCCACCAACTGGTTCAATGCCACTTCTTTGTCGGCATCCGGCAGGATGACGCAGTGGTTTTTGGCGCCCATCATGGCCTGGCAGCGCTTGCCGGCATTGGAGGCGCGCTGATAGATCTGTGTGCCCACATGCGACGATCCAATGAAGGACACTGCTTTGATATCCGGATGTTCGCAAAGACGATTGGCAACATCGGGGCCGCCGTGAACAACGTTCAATACGCCTGGTGGCAGGCCAGCCTCTTGTGCGAGTTCAGCCAGGAACAGGGAAGCGCTGGGATCCTGCTCGGACGGTTTCAGGACAAAGGTGTTGCCGCAGGCAACAGCGATGGGAAACATGAAGCAGGGCAGCATGACCGGGAAGTTGAACGCGGTAATGCCGGCGCATACGCCCAGAGGCTGAATCACCGTATAGACATCAATACCCGTACCTGCATTTTCTGCATATTCGCCCAGTTGCAGGCTGACAATCGAGCAGGCATGTTCAATCACTTCCAGGCCGCGTCCGACTTCGCCTTCGGCGTCGGGCAAAGTCTTCCCGTGTTCCAGCGTGATCAGTTCAGCCAGTTTCTGTGTATTGTCGCGCACCAGTTGCTGCAGTTTCAGCATCACGCGCATACGCGTCCCCTGGCTGGTATTGCGCCAGCTCTGGAACGCGGCCTTGGCGCTGGCCACGGCTTTGTCCACTTCTTCCACGGATGCCATCGGCACACGCGCAACCACTTCCTGGCTGGCCGGATTCAGCACATCCAGCCATTCGCTGGCAGATGACTGGACTTTCTCGCCGTTGATCAGCAGTGGAACATTAGGTATAGCACTCATAACATCAATCCTTTAGTTTTTGACAAGGGGGCAGGTGGAGTCAGACAGCGGCTGGAACGCTTCTTGCGCAGGAATCGTGGCAATCAGCTTGGAATAATCCCATTCACTTTTCTTCTCGTCCGGTTTTTTGACTTGGTAAAGATACATATCGTGAATCACACGGCCATCCGCGCGAATGGAGGCGTTATGCATGATGGGGTCCTCTATCGGCAGCTTGCGCATCTGCTCGGCGACCTTGTCGCCGTCAGTCGATTTGGCAGCGGCCACGCCTTTCAGATAATGCAGCACACTTGAGTAAACGCCGGCCTGTGTCATGGTAGGCTTCAGCCCCTTGAAGGCCTTGGCAAAACGATCTGACCACTTGCGCGTGCCATCGTCAAAATCCCAGTAAAAGCCATCGACGTAAGTGAGGCCCTGTGCACTTTCGTTTCCTAGCGCACGCAGGTCAGACAAGAAAATAAGCAGGGCAACTAGGCGCTGGTCACTATCGCTGATGCCAAATTCCTTGGCCTGCTTGACGGCGTTGACGGTATCCTGTCCGCCATTGGCCAGCGCAACCACCTGGGCCTTGCTGCTTTGTGCCTGCAGCAGGAAGGAAGCGTAATCACTGTTGTTCAGGGGATGGCGTACCTGGCCGACTACCGTGCCACCCAGTTTTTTGACCATGGCGGCTGTATCGGCTTCCAGGGAATGCCCGAAAGCATAGTCCACGGTCAGAAAGAACCACGACTTGCCACCCGCCTGTACCGTTGCCTTGGCGCCGCCGACAGACTGGGAGTAAGTATCGAACATCCAGTGAAAGCCTGTGGGCGAGCATGACTTGTTCGTCAGCGCGGTGGTGGCCGGTCCCGAGAAGAGGGCAATGCGGTTTTTTTCCTTTGCTACATTCTGCACGGCCAGAGCCACGGCCGAATTGGTCAGGTCGGCAATGGCAGTGACACCCTGACGGTCAAACCATTCGCGGGCTTTGGCTGCACCCACATCGGCCTTGTTCTGGTTGTCTGCCGACAGCAGTTCGATTTTCATTCCCTTGCACGGACCGGCAAGGCATTCATCAATGGCAAGCTGGGCAGCCGCGACCGAACCAGGTCCGCCCATCGATGCATAGGTGCCCGACATGTCTGTCAGTACGCCGATTTTGACTTCGGGAATGTCAGCGGCCCACGCATTGAGCGCAATGCACCCGGCGGCCGCGATTGCGGTTTTTCTGATCAACATTGGAGTCTCCTTGATTTTGTAATACTTTTATTGTTTTGTTTGCAAAACGCATTAAGTTTGATGTGTATAAATCAGTTTTGCAATAGAATAATTGCACATCTA
>JAFAGQ010000028.1 GCA_023422555.1 Pseudomonadota bacterium | reverse complement strand
CCGACCGTTGTTCGCAACTTTGGACTGGATCCCGAAAAATACATTGGATTTGCGTTTGGTTCAGGCATTGAACGACTGACAATGCTGCGTTACGGTGTGAACGATCTGCGTCAGTTCTACGAAGGAGACTTGCGTTTCCTGTGTCAGTTCAACCGTTGATTTTCCCGCGCTTATTTCCTTTTCACGCCTAGAAAGAAACACATCATGCTATTTCCTGAATCCTGGTTACGATCCATTGTTAATCCATCGATTTCTACCGATGAACTGGCCCATATGCTGACCATGGCGGGTCTGGAGGTCGAAGGTACTGAGCCGGTTGCGCCGCCGTTTTCGGGAATTGTGGTCGCCCACATCGACGATATCCGTCCGCATCCCAATGCAGACAAACTGCGCATCTGTACCGTAGACGACGGCTCGGGCGAACCATTGCAGATTGTTTGTGGTGCACCCAACGCGGCAAAAGGACTGAAAGTGCCGCTGGCACGCATTGGTGCCGTACTGCCTGGTGACTTCAAAATCAGCAAGGCGCGCATGCGCGGAGAAGATTCTTTCGGAATGCTTTGCTCCGCCCGAGAGCTTGGCCTCTCGCAGGATCACGCGGGTCTGCTGGAACTGGATCCCGAAGCCAAAGTGGGCCAGGACATACGTCAGGCCCTCGATCTGAATGATACCATCTTTGAAGTCAAGCTCACGCCCAACCGGGCTGATTGTCTTTCCGTTCTTGGCGTGGCAAGGGAAGTGGCCGCACTGACCGATATGTCAATGAACGTGCCAAACTATGAGCCGGTAGCGGTCACGCACGAGGATACCCTTGCGGTAACAGTACAGGCACCGGATCTGTGTGGACGTTTTGCCGGACGGATTATTCGCGGCGTAAACGCCAAAGCTCGCACGCCAGACTGGATGAAAAGTCGTCTGGAGCGCGCCGGACAGCGCTCGGTTTCTGCACTGGTTGATATTTCCAACTACGTCATGCTCGAGCTGGGACGGCCAACCCATGTCTTCGATCTGGATCGAATCAGCGGCGGCCTGACCGTACGCTGGGCAAAGAAAGGGGAGAGCCTGACCCTGTTGAACGATCAGACGGTTGAGCTCGACACCGATGTAGGTGTCATCGCAGCCGGTGACAACATCGAAAGTCTCGCAGGTATCATGGGTGGTGCGGCAACCGCGGTATCACTGGACACCACCGATATTTATCTGGAAGCAGCTTTCTGGTATCCCAATGCGATTGCGGGCCGTGCACGACGTTACAAATTCTCGTCCGAAGCCAGCCACCGCTTTGAGCGCGGCGTCGATTTTCAGCAGATTCCCGAACACATCGAATACATTTCCAGCCTGATTCTGGAGATTTGCGGCGGCCAGGCTGGTCCCGTTGACGACCAGATTATTGCGCTGCCCGAAAGATCGCCCGTTTCTATGCGGCTTGAACGTTGCCGCAAGGTGCTGGGCGTTCCGGTAACGGCCGAACAGGTTCATGAGGTTTTCACCAAGCTCAAATTCAATTACTCCGAGAGTGAAGGTGTTTTCAGTGTGACGCCGCCATCTTTCCGTTTTGATCTGGAGATCGAAGAGGATCTGATCGAGGAAGTGGCCCGGATCTACGGCTTCGAGAATATCCCTGCCAATCCGCCCATGGCCAGCGCGCAAATGCTGCCCACAAACGAGACGCAGCGCTCGCAGCATGCATTGCGACACATCATGGCGGCACTCGATTACCAGGAAGTCATCAATTTCAGCTTCGTGGAAAAAGCCTGGGAAACCAACTACATGGGAAACAGCGACCCGATAGTCCTGCTCAATCCCATTGCCAGCCAGCTCGAGGTCATGCGCTCAGGTCTGATTGGTGGCCTGATCGCCAATATTCAGCACAATCAGAAACGTCAGCAAAGCCGTGTTCGGGTTTTTGAACTGGGTCGTGTCTTTGCGCGCGATACCTCGGTCAAAGACGGCGATCTGAGTGTAGCTGGCGTTCGCCAGCCCTTGCATCTTGCAGGTGCAGCATGGGGACCGGCAGAACCCGAGCAATGGGCGCTGCCGGTACGCCAGACCGATTTCTTTGATGTAAAGAACGATATCGAGCGCCTTTGTCAGCAGCACGCAGACCAGCTGCGTTTTGAGACGGTCAGCCATCCTGCGCTGCACCCCGGACGTAGCGCCAACGTACTGCTCAATGGCAAGGTCATCGGCTTTATCGGTGAACTGCATCCACAATGGGTTCAGGAAAACGAACTGATACATCCGCCCGTCGTGTTCGAACTGGATGTCGAGGCCCTGCAGCAAGTCGGATTCCCGCAGTACGCTGAGGTCTCACGTCAGCCTTCGGTATTCCGCGATCTGGCCGTCTGGGCACCGGTGGGCTTGAAGTTGCAGGACTTGCTTGACACCGTAAGAAATAATCAGCAAGATGGGCAATTCCTTGATATTATTAAAGATATTTCGTTATTTGATGTCTGGAAGGATCCAAAATCAGATCAGCAGGAGCGCAGTCTTGCTCTGCGGTTTACCCTGCAGGATCCGACCGCGACCTTGGAAGACACACGCGTAGACCAGTGCATGAACGCAGTACTCGAACTGCTGGTTCAGAAGCATGGCGTTCGTAAAAGATAGAACAGGAAGGGAAAGAGCAATGCTTGAAGAAAACAACACCTTAACCAAGGCGGAACTGGCGGAGTTACTGTTTGAACGCGTCGGACTGAATAAACGCGAAGCCAAAGACATTGTGGATACCTTCTTTGAAGAGATCCGCGAATCCCTGGCCAAGGGAGATTCCGTCAAATTGTCTGGTTTCGGCAACTTCCAGGTGCGTGACAAACCGGCTCGCCCTGGCCGCAATCCGAAAACCGGGGAAGTCATTCCCATTTCGGCGCGGCGAGTCGTCACCTTCCACGCAAGTCAGAAACTGAAGGGGATCGTAGAGCAGGGTGATGAATATAATCCTGATCTTACGCTCGTCGATTAAAGTAGTTCCTTAAAAGACGGTTTGGGTTTACAATCTGCGAATGAATCAGACTGAAATACCTTCCATCACTGCGCTGCCTCCGATTCCGGCCAAGCGATATTTCACTATTGGTGAAGTGTCAGAGCTGTGCTGCGTCAAGCCGCATGTGCTGCGATACTGGGAACAGGAGTTTACGGAGCTGAATCCTGTAAAACGTCGTGGAAACCGACGCTATTATCAGCACCATGAAGTCCTGCTGATCCGCAAGATACGGGACCTGCTGTACGAACAGGGCTTCACCATCAGCGGTGCCCGTAACCGCCTCGGGGAAGGGCGTGATGCTCAGCATGATCAGGATGCAGCAGTGCGACTTTCGGCGCAGGACCTGCAATATATCCGGTCAGAACTCAACAGCGTCATGAAGATTTTTGACCAGATGGTCTCGCCCTGAACGTTTGGTGCTGTTTCGGTCGCCAACAAAAAACCGCGATGCTCTTTCAGTGAGCACATCGCGGTTTTTTTTGTGGGCGTTAATGATATTGCTGCAATCTGTTGTCGGCCGGCATGCCCGTTTGCAGCAGGCGACTCCGGAACGGAGTCGCTGTTTATCCTATCAATAGAGGGGTTGCTGACGAGGAAGCAGGATATCGGTATTTACTGTGTTGATATCTGTCTGTCCGCAGAAGCCCAGCGTGATATCCAGTTCATTGCGGATAATTTCCAGAATCCGGGTAACACCCTGTTCGCCGTAGGCTCCCAGACCATACAGGAAGGCGCGGCCGATCATCGTGCCTTTTGCGCCCAATGCAATCGCGCGCAGAACGTCCTGACCGGAGCGGATACCGCTATCGAGCCAGACTTCGGGCCCATCATTTCCGATAGCTTCAACAATAGAAGGCAGCGCAGAAATGGCTGAAGGTGCGCCATCCAGCTGGCGGCCGCCGTGGTTCGAAACAACGATGGCATCGGCGCCCGTTTCTTTTGCAAGACGTGCATCTTCGGGATCCAGAATGCCTTTGAGAATCAGTTTGCCGCCCCAGCGGTTCTTGATCCATTCGATATCGTTCCAGTTCAATCGGGGATCAAACTGCTGCGCAGTCCACGATGAAAGCGATGATAAGTCATCCACGCCTTTGGCATGTCCGACGATATTGCCGAACGTGCGACGCTGCGTTTTGGACATTTTCCACACCCACTCAGGCTTGAGGGCCAGATTCAGCAGATTGCGAATAGTGGGTTTTGGCGGTGCGGAAAGCCCGTTTTTGATATCTTTGTGACGCTGGCCAAGTACCTGCAGATCCAGTGTAACCACCAGAGCAGAGCAGTGCGCCTGCTTGGCGCGGTCGATCAGTCGTTCGTTGAAATCCCGATCACGCATCACATATTGCTGGAACCAGAAGGGGGCACTGGTATTTGCAGCAATGTCTTCGATCGAGCATATGCTCATGGTCGAAAGGCAGAAAGGGACGCCGAATTTTTCAGCAGCACGCGCTGCGAGGATCTCACCATCGGGATGCTGCATACCGGTAGAACCTGTGGGTGCCAGCGCGACTGGCATTGTCACATCCTGGCCCAGCATTTTGCTTCGAAGATTGCGGTTCTCTATATTGACGGCAACGCGCTGGCGGAATTTGATCTTCTGAAAATCTTCCTGATTGGCACGGTAAGTGGATTCTGTCCATGCGCCTGAATCGGCGTAGTCGTAGAACATCCGAGGCACTTTGATGCGTGCAATGCGTTGCAGGTCATCCAGGCAGGTGATTTTACTTAGGTCGGCCATTATTTACCCCAAAAACAAATAATAGCCTCAATTATACGGACAAGCGTGAAGAAACCACAGTCTCTTCACGCGTCAAATCAAAAAATGAAACCGATGGAATTACTCGGTCGGCCAGCGCAGCACGGCTTTCTCGGAACTGCCTTTGGACAGGGTAAATGAATGCTTACGGGCTTCCCCTTTGTAGGTCGCGGTCAGTTCATATTTGCCATCGGGCAGTTTTACGTTGAGATAAGGCCCGGTGTTAGAGACATCAAAAACTTTTTTCTGATCCTTGTCCACAATCTGCACGGCAACATCGGACAGGAAGGCCTGATCCTTGATGGCAGAAAAGGTCATATGCAGGTTGTATTCCTTTTCTGACGCTTTGAGCTCATTCTGTTCTGCGTTACCTATGCCACCGGTGATGTATTGCACCGATTCGTATGTCTGAGGCTGAACCTGTGCAAAGACAGCGTTGACACTGCCAATGGTCAATCCCAGCGCCAGGGCTGAGGTTGCGAGGAAGGCCTGAATATGGCGAAGGGAAAAGTGATTGTTATTCATTAGATACTCCTAGAAGGCAAATTAATGCGCCTTGTCTGATGCAAAATCCAAACATTGCTCTTTCAGTGTACGCATAAAAATGTGCTCGAGCGCCGTTTTGATGTCAGCTGAAATATTTATGAAAAGTGCCCCCGAATATACACAATCGGACAGACTGCACTTATGCGGCGCTACGGAAAGCGACGGCTTTCGTGCTATGGCGAAAGACGAGGTAGTGCTGAGGCATCAACGGGGATTTGTTTGATCTGAAGAGCTTGGAAATGATAGAGGCGGAAGAACAGCCATCAGAGAGCTGCACTATTCGGAAAAGGCTTGTTTGCAATGTAGATGGTGTAGGACTATAGTTCGCGGTCATTATCCTGACGACACCGCAGCGCACATGGCAACAAAAAAGGACTTGCCGATTTCTCGTAAGTCCTTGAATTTGTTGGTCGGAACGGAAGGATTCGAACCTTCGACCCCTTGCACCCCATGCAAGTGCGCTACCAGGCTGCGCTACGCCCCGACGATATCGATTTAGCTTTTGAAAACGCTGCCACTGACGGTGGGGATATGTCAGGGAAATTGCATTTCCAGCTAAGTCGTGCATCATATCATTGTGACGATTGTTTTTCAATTGCAGGATTAGAAATTAATAAAAATATTCAGCCCGCGCCTACTGTCTGCCCGTAAAGGGCGGGCTCGAACGATAAGGCTTTAACTACAGGGCTTTAACTACAGGGCTTTAACGACAGGGCTTATGCGGGTGACTGTAAGTCAGTCTTTCCCTAGATCGCAGAGTCATCCGCTATGCGAGTCAGTTTCAGGCCGACGCACCGTCGTAATGCTGAATTTGCAGTGACGCCAGATCGGCCTCCGGGACGCTGCGCAGGTTGACGGCGTAAGAAACCGTGCCGTCGGGCTTGCGGCCACTGGAAAAGGATTCTATTCCACAGATTCTGCAAAATTGATGCTGCACGTGGCGCTTGTTGAATTCATAGGTCGTCAGGACGTCCTGGCCCTGGTCAAGCCTGAAATTGTCCTCGGGTACAAAGGTCAGTAGTGCACCGTTACGCCTGCAGATCGAACAATTGCAACTGACGGCCTGGGTGGGCAGATCTGCATCAACGGTAAAAGTCACGGCGCCGCAGTGACAGCTTCCTTGATATGCCATTTGTCATACTCCCTGTTTAGGAACTTCGAATTAACCGCCGTAGGCGCCAATCCGGCGCTGCAGCTGTTCGTAGGACTTCTCGGCGACAGCCTGTTTGGCTGGCGTGGTCGGTGCGAGGTAGTATTCAGAGAAGGCCTTGTGGTAACGCTTCAATACAACACGCGTACGTTTGTCTGCGTTGCCATATGCCTGATTATAGTCGCGCTCCCAGTTGCGATTGATCACCCGATAGCAGCGCGTGCCTTTTTCATAAGACTCATGCGTCAGTGCTTCGCACTGGCCGACAGAAGAGGGAGGATACTTCCGGGCAAAGGCCACGGCAGTTGTCGTCAATGTCTGGTCGGACTGATGTTCCTGTTCCGTAAACTGCGCGTATGGATCCGGCGGTGTGGAAGAGCAGGCGGCAATCGTTGCAAATGCCAGGGCGGCGGCTATTTTTTTGAAGTATGGGACCATATTTATTTTTTCCGAAAAATCAACGCTGCGTTGATGGGAACCTGCCTGCGCAAAGTATAAACAATTTCAGAACAGGTACCTAGAAAAATATGATGGATGAAATAGCGGCGCCGCCAGGCACAATATTACATATGTATTTTCCTGTCTCTGATCCTATTTGACGATAGCTTCGATCTGGACAAGGACACGAACCTCATCGGGAACACCCATGTCAATTCCCCAATTCATTCCCCATTTGCTGCGCTCAATTTTGGTTTCGAAATCGCCGCCGCAGATGTTCTTTTTCAGCACAGGCTGGAAATAGCAGTTGTAATTGGTATTGTCCAGCGTGACAGGCAGGGTTTTGCCCAGAAGCGTCAGGTCACCTTCAAACGAGGATAGTTTGTCGTCCTTGTAGTTGAATTTTTTGCCGGCAAACGTAATATCCGGATATTTATCCACGTTGAAAAAATCAGGCGACTTCAGATGGTCGTCGAAATCCTTGGTTCCCGAGCTGATTGAATTCGCAAGAATTTTGATGTCGGCAGAACCTTCATTCTTTTTGGGATCCGCAGCAATGGTACCCTGAACGTCTTCAAAGCGTATTCTTAGTGTTGACGTCTCGAAGTGTTTGACCTCAACCGTGACAAAAGTGTGAGTGGGCTCAACTTCATAATTTGCAGTTTGAGCAAAAGCGACAGATGACGCACCAAATACGAGTGCAGCGGTCAGAAAACTTCCTGAAATACGGGACATTGAAAACTCCTGTCTTTGATATGTTGGCTGGCGACGGGGCGCCAGGAAAAACGGAAACGCAAAATCAGGATATTAATTTATCACGTCTGAATTCAGAATAATGTAAGTAAGCGATTATCCGCTTATTCGATTGCAGTGCTGGAACTCAAACCGATATGATGCGGTTTCGCCGGCTTCATTGATCATTGGAAGCCAGGCGCTCCACGGTGGATTTATGGCAAAATGCAGTCCCTATGCAGACTCTGGCGCCTTGGGCGACTCTATGGAAATCAAGCCGATGACTATCAATACGGGCAAAAGTGCTGACAGTTTTACGAAAATACCGCTGCCTGATGAGTCGGGTACCGTTCTTTGGCATTCGGAAGCGGGATTCGGTGCACCAGCCAGGCTAACGTTTGCAGACGATACATGGTCTGCCGACGCGGCGTTGAAAGCAATGCGTGGGGGGGCTGCACTCGTATGGCGAGGAGATTTTCAGAATGCCCGACAACTGCTTCAGGCATTGACGCGACGGCTGGATAAAAAAGCGAAATCGTCAGTCGCGTCAGATGCGCTGTCGCTGACCGAGAGATTTCATCGCTACCGCATGCAACAGGCGCAGCGTGTTCGGCTTTTGGGTCAGCTGCTCATTCAGATCGAACCCGATAATGGCATCGCACTCCGACGTGCGCCTGACGTCGGTCAGGCAGTGAGCCAGGTATTTGCGCCACGCCAGTTACCCATGCTGATTTCTCTCAGAGAATTACTGGGCATTATCGGGGCTTTTGAATGGCGAAGAAAAGGGGTGCCCATTGCCAATTGTGATTTTCGTATTCATCCCCATTACGGTGTGTTTTCGCCGTCACGTGCGGAGTACCTGAACCTGGTTATGCAGGCCCCTTTGCCGGGCCGACAGAACCGTGCGTTCGATATCGGGACGGGCACAGGTATTCTTGCCATACTGCTGGCAAAGAAAGGCGTTAAACAGGTGATTGCCACGGATTCGTCGCCACTTGCCGTGGCGTGTGCACAGGAGAATGTTGAGAGGCTGGGTCTGGATAATTGTGTACAGGTTCAGAGGCGGGCCTTCTTTCCTGAAGGGAAGGCTGACCTGTTGATCTGCAATCCACCCTGGCTACCCGGCAAAGTGGTCACGTCACTGGATGCTGCGGTTTATGATCCGGAAGAAGGAATGCTTGAAGGGTTTCTGCAGCAGGCGAGTGCTCATCTGGAATCTGGCGGACAGATATGGCTGATCATGTCCGATCTGGCCGAGTTGCTGGGTCTAAGGGCTGAAGGCGCTTTGCAGGCGCGGTTCGAACGTGCCGGCCTGCAGGTTCACGCGACTTACGATGCCCGACCCGATCACCGTCGGGCGGCAGACCGTTCGGACCCACTTTATGAGGCGAGGGCGCGCGAGACGACTCGCCTATGGTGTCTGGTGCCTACTGACACTGAAAGTTCATGAAGTAGGTGTCTTCGGCAGTACCAGTACCTGTCGGATTGTGTTGTGAAATATTCACAGGTTTCTGGTATCCGCAAGTTTTTTGTGCGGTCTGCATGCACATTTCCCAGTTCGGTGGCGTCTGAGCATTAGGCGAACATTTCACCCCATAATTGCCACGGTCAACAACGTCCAGCCCGCTGGACGCACAACCGGCCAGAACCACGGGCACGAGAAGCAATAACAGTTTTTTCATTCGACAACTCCTATACTGGCTGTATTGTATCGGATTATTAATCCACACTTTCATTTTAATTA
>JAFAGQ010000002.1 GCA_023422555.1 Pseudomonadota bacterium | reverse complement strand
TTGCCGAATGCACCGCCTACGGTGCCGACCACGCCATCAATATGCTGGCCGGGTGTTCCCGTGGTGGTGCAGGCCGCAAGAGCCAGTACAAGAAGCAGAAGGGCAGAGACGGATTTCATACGTGATTGATGGGAAATAAAAGGCCAGCGTAACAAATTCGGTTATGCCTGCCTTGCGGGAATGGTAAGCGTTGTAACAAGAATACCTGAAAACTGCGCATTTGATAGCAATCGAAATAAATCCCGCAAAACCGCCACCTATTCAGAATGCGGCAGGCTCGGCGTGACGCACCATCAGTTGTACGTTTACAACGCCGTTCCAGCTGTTGGGGGCAATTTCATAGACCAGGTCGACATACTCGGGAACCGCTTCGGCATGGTTGAACCAGATGGCATCGTAATGCTGATTCATGCGTTCGAGCCGCAATTTCAAGTGCTTTTCCTTGAGCAGGCGCTGGCTGACTACACGGAAGGTATCGCGAAACAGTGGTGGCGGAAAGCCTGCACCCCAGACATGTTCCTGCAGCATGGTGGCAACATCGGGCGTGGCAAAGATTGGCTCCAGCGAACCATCTGTCTCGATCAGCGGCTCAAAACTGTCTTTGCCACTGATGCGACGCACGGCTTCGTCAAAAGCCTCTTCGAATTCGGCGAATGCCGCTTCCCGCAGCGTGAGGCCCGCTGCCATCGCGTGTCCGCCAAATTTCAGTATCATGCCTGAATGGGTTTTGGAGACCAGGTCCAGAACATCGCGCAGATGAACATCAGGGACGGATCTGCCCGAACCCCTTAATTCGCCCGGATCACCGGGTGCGAACGCCAGCGTTGGTTTCCAGAATTTTTCCTTGAGGCGCGAGGCCACGATACCGACGACACCCTGATGCCATTCCGGATGAAATACGCAAACAGTGGCGCGGCGGGCCTTTTCGGGGGCTTCAAGGCTGGCGTGTGCCTGTTCACTCATATCCTGTTCGATTGTGCGTCGGCGGTGATTCATGGTATCCAGCTCGCGCGCCAGCGCCAATGCTTCGGCTTCGTCGTCTGTGGTCAGGCATCGAATGCCAATGCTCATATCGGCAAGACGGCCGGCTGCATTGATTCGTGGACCAATTCGAAATCCCAGATCAAGCGCCGTTGCTTCGCGATTATCACAACTGGACACCAGGAACAGGGCTTTCAGTCCGGGGTGCAGCTGATTGCTGCGAATTTTTCTGAGTCCCTGCGAGACCAGCACGCGGTTATTCGCATCCAGTTTGACCACATCCGCGACTGTTCCCAATGCGACCAGATCGGCGAGTGCGTCAAGGCGGGGACCACCCCGCGCATCCACCCATCCCCGGCGCCTGAATTCGGCACGCAGTGCCAGCAGAACGTAAAAGATGACACCGACACCAGCCAGATTCTTGGAAGGAAATCCACAGTCCGGATGGTTTGGATTGACAATCGCCACTGCGTCCGGCAGCGTATCGCCCGGCAGGTGATGATCGGTCACCAGCACTTTCATACCCAGTGCATTGGCTGCCTGCACGCCTTCAATACTGGCGATTCCGTTATCGACGGTAATCAGCATATCGGGTTTGCCGGCAGGGTGCTGGCAGGCCAGATCAACCACCGCCGGTGACAGTCCATATCCTGTCTCAAACCGATTGGGTACCAGAAAGTCGACATCGGCGCCAAAGGCTCGAAGACCTCGCAAAGCCACGGCGCAGGCGGTCGCGCCATCACAATCGTAATCAGCAATGACCAGTAGCTTCTGTTTGGCTGCGATGGCGTCTGCAAGAATCGTTGCTGCCCGGTCTGCCTGGCTCAGCTCCGACGGATTGATCAGATCTGCCCAGCTCTGACGGGTCTGTTCCGGCGAAGTTACGCCGCGCGCTGCCCAGAGTCTGGCGAGCAGCGCATGAATGCCGTTTTGCTGTAATTGCGATTCGTAATCCGGATTAAGCGGACGGGACGTAATTTTTACTGAGACCACCATTGTTTCCATTGCTTGCGTTTGGCCGGCAGCCACTTGAGCATTGCCGGTGTGGGTTCAAGAGTCAGCGTCACCCAGCGGTCTGCGCCGGTAAGCACCAGGCTCACCGGCATGGTAAC
The DNA here is from genome assembly GCA_023422555.1 of Pseudomonadota bacterium. Classification (GTDB taxonomy): domain Bacteria; phylum Pseudomonadota; class Gammaproteobacteria; order Burkholderiales; family Burkholderiaceae_B; genus Advenella. The sequence goes on along the minus strand of JAFAGQ010000002.1, from coordinate 875 downwards.
AGGGTTGCCTGATGACCCGGGATGTATTGCGGATCCGAGTTGCTGAATGACTTGCTGTTCGACTGTGGGCAATTGTGCTACCCAGTGTCCCCACTGGTGCTGACGGTGTGCCTGTGCCAGTGCGTTTATCACATGAGGCGGGGCAGCATCCGCTGCCTTGATCTGGCTTGAACAGGCGCCGCCGAACAGCCAGCCGCCGTTGATTAAAGGCATTTGTGCGTTACGCCGTGTTTCATTGACCGGATGATGGTGCCAGGCAATCTGCAGTTCGCTCAGCAGCCGTCGCAACGGCCGCACAGATTCCTCTTGTGGCCAGATATGCGCCAGGTCGGCGCTGGCGATCAGGCCCGGACTACGGGAAGGCAAATTGAAACTTTCAGGAACGCCCACTGTCCACCCATGAGACGAGTGGCTTTTCAGTGTGAATGGCGTATCGGCGACTATTTCGCGGGCACTTTCATATAATGCTAAGCTTTCCTGTTCGGTAACGCCAATGTCGTCTGCGGTCAGCATATGCGCGCCGCTGTTGCTCAGCCCGAAGTGGGCCAGTTGAAAAAGCCATAGCGGCTCATCCGGACGTTGTCCCGGAACCAGCAGAGGTGCCAGACCGGCACTCAGCAACTGCTCGCCTTGCGGTTCGAACTGATAGTGATGAAGCAACCAGGCTTCATATGACGTGCAGCCAGTCTGATCCGGATCTGCATCATAGACCCGGGCACTGGCATGCTGGAACAGGCGGGTGAGCACCGGTGCCGTCTTTTCCATGTGACGGGCGGTTTCATCAGCCACAGAGGACGGGGGCAGTGCCCCTATAATGATTGTTTCCATGTCGGAATTGTAATCTTTGTAAAGACCAAACTACGTGAAAATACCTT